>QIAW01000639.1 GCA_003225655.1 Acidobacteriota bacterium | reverse complement strand
CAGCTCTTGCTTCTGTGGAAAAATTATCCCGTTGCGGTGCTCCTCCGTCTTTTGCCACGGATATGGGTTTATCAAGTCTTGTGGTTCCTGATGATCTTACGCCGGGGGAATATCTTTTCATACATGCGCGGCATATTCGAAGCGCTCCGGTTACTGGGCCGCATGCCTGGTAAACGCCGACAGGTACAATCGCAAGCGAAAATTACGAACCGGGAGCTGTTGCAGAAACTACGGGCCTCCGAGGCTCAGATATACGCTTGGCACTCGTCACGCGACATAAAACAGAAATCTGCGCTGCTGCGTGTCTATTTTGCATTGTGCGGAAAACCCTGAGAACAGCCTTCGTTTCCTGAATGCCAGTTTCAGAGATGGGCAAGTTGAGGGTAATGACCCCTATTTACCAAAATGTTATGATACGCGTTTGGAACCAAAAATAATTGTGAACTGGGTCAGGCGTGCGGTTGTTGTGCGCCTAGGGTTGATGGCAAGCTCTCGTACGCAGCGGAAAACAGGCACAAAGGGGAATCGATGAAAGGTGTAGTTCTTGCAGGCGGATTAGGCACACGGCTTCTGCCTCTGACGCGGGTGACCAACAAACATTTATTACCGGTGCACAACCTGCCGATGGTCTTTTATCCCATCCAGGCGCTGGTGAACGTAGGGATTACAGAGATCCTAGTCGTGACCGGTGGGCACAATGCTGGCGATTTTCTGCGCCTGCTGGCTAATGGCAAAGACTTCGGACTGAAGCGGCTAAACTATGCTTACCAAGAAGGCGAGGGTGGCATTGCAGATGCGCTCCGCAACGCGGAAAATTTTGCCGAGGAAGACGCTATCTGCGTGATTCTGGGCGACAACATCATTGAAAACAATTTCCGTGAGAGCGCCGAACACTTCCACCGGCAGAAGAGCGGCGCCCACATCATTTTGAAAGAAGTGCACGATCCCGAGCGCTTTGGCTGTCCAGAGATTGTTAACGGGAGCATTGTTCGCATTGAAGAAAAGCCCAAGCAACCCAAGTCCAACTATGCCGTAACCGGCATTTATCTGTACGACAACTCGGTCTTCCAGAAGAACGCTCACCCACAGTATTCTGCAGGGCTGGTGGACTGATGCCGGCACCTTCGAGTCGCTGCGTCATGCCACCAACCTGGTGGCTGAAACTGGAGCGAACAAGTTGGCCATACCTCTGGCCGTGGCGGGCAAATAGAAAAACATGAAGATATTAGTCACCGGGGGCGCGGGATTTATAGGTTCCAACTTCATCCGGCACATGCTGCTGGAGTGCAATGATGTGGAGATCGTCAACTTCGACAAGCTGACCTATTCAGGTAATCTGGAAAATCTGGCCGATCTAGCTGAAAACTCGCGTTATCAGTTTGTCCGCGGCGACATTACCGATGCCACGAGCGTGGCTGAAGTGATGGCCCAAGGCCTGGACGCCATTGTGAATTTTGCCGCTGAAACCCATGTTGACCGCAGCATCGAAAATGCGGCTCCGTTCCTGCACTCCAACGTGATGGGGACCTTGACTGTGTTGGAGGCAGTGCGCAAATTCCGGATAAAATTGTTCATCCAGATTAGCACCGATGAAGTTTATGGCAGCGCCGGCGCGAACGACAGCTTCACGGAGGACCAAATCCTCGATCCTCGCAGCCCGTATTCGGCCAGCAAAGCTGCGGCCGATCATCTGGTGAACGCCTACGCTCATACCTATGGCGTGGCCGCGATTACCCTGCGCTGCACCAACAATTACGGCCCATATCAGTTTCCCGAGAAATTGATTCCCCTCATGATCGCCAATGCTCTGGAGGGAAAACCGCTTCCTGTGTATGGTGACGGCATGCAGGAAAGGGACTGGCTCTACGTGGAAGACTATTGCCGGGCGATAGCGTGTGTGCTCAAGACTGGCAAGCCGGGTGAAGTCTATAACGTCTCTTCTGGGACGCCAACCGCCAACCTGGTGGTGATCAAGACCATTCTGAAAATGCTGGGCAAGCCGGAGTCGCTCATCCAGTTCGTGACTGATCGTCCCGGCCACGACCGGCGGTATTCTCTCGATAGCTCCAAGCTGCGCCGCGAACTGGGCTGGAAGCCTGAAGTCATATTTGAGGAAGGTATCGGCAGGACCGTGGATTGGTATCGCAAGAACCAGCTATGGCTGCAGCGGGCGCGCTCCGGAGAATATCGCAACTACTACGAGCGCCATTACACACGTCGCGAAGAGACTTTTACCAAAGCCGGAACCAAGTCCTAACTCGACTGCAATCCTGTCTTCTTGCGCGCGTGTATATACTCTGCCAATGCTTCTTGCCAGGGACGAAAATCGCTGAAGCCGGCGCTGCGATAGGCCAGATTGTCGAGCACGGAATAGGCCGGACGCTTTGCCTTCGCCGCATATTGCTCGCTGCTGACCGGATTTACCGGGGCGTGCACACCCGCCAGCCGGAAACATTCGCGGGCAAAATCGAACCATGAACACTCTCCCGTGCTGGTCATGTGAAACAGGCCCTGTGCGCCAGATGGCGCCAACTGCACCATATGCCGAGCCAAGTCGCGCGTGCTGGTCGGTGTGCAGACCTGGTCATTGACTACGCGCGGCGTCCTTTTGGCTGCGGCCAGCTTCAGCATGGTTTCCACGAAATTTCCCGTCTTGTTCTGGCTGCCGGCCAGTCCGTAAAGCCCGCAGGTGCGAATGATGATATGGCGAGTGCAGTGCTGCTCTACGGCGTGTTCGCCGGCAAGGCGCGATTTCCCATAAACCGAAAGCGGCTTGGCCTCGTCGCTCTCTACATCGGCAGACCTTTTGACTCCGTCAAACACATAATCTGTGCTCAACTGAACCAGCAAGGCGTTGTGTCGGTGAGCAGCCTGCGCCAGGTTTGTGACCCCGCCCTCGTTGACGGCAAAGGTGGTTTGCGGCTCTTCTTCGCAAAGATCGACCTGATGAAATGCGGCGGTGTTGATAATGCACTTTGGGCGTGTGCTTGAAACCAGATCATCGACTCCACGCCTGTCGCAAATGTCGATTTGTTCGTGAGTCACAGGAACAAGTTCATGCTTCTTGCCGGCGGCTGCAAACTCAATCTGCAAGTCTCGGGCAAGCTGACCATTGGCCCCGATGAGCAAAATCGTCATGCTAGGCAAGATATCATGAGCGCCTCAAGATAACTCCAGTGGTGTGCCATTCTGTTAAAATCTACGTGTTTTCATAATGTTAGAGCAAATTCTTGTTTGCTAATGGGCTTTCACAGTACAAGCTGTTTGAGATATATAGGCATGTATAGGGCTTTACAATTGCTTTACAATTGGAAAGCTTTTTAGCCCTTGAACTCATCTAGAGTTTGAGCGCTATTACATTTTGTCCACAACTAATTCTGGAATATCTGAGACTCGGAACACAGGCAGAAATTGTTAGAACGTCGCTCAAAATTGTTAGGGTTGGGCTGCCTTGCCCATGACTTGGTGCTGACGGCCCTGGCCCTGCCCATCGCCTACCTGCTGCGGGTGTATGTTCTTCCCAGAATCTTTGACTCTCATTTTCTGGCTATTTATCCGCTGCACGTTTATCTGCCTTTCTTGTTCGGAGTGCTGGTTACTTGGACGGTCGTCGGCTTTCTCTACGGAATCTATCGTCGCGTCGAGCTGCGCAATCCAGCGCAGATTATCGGTGACGAAACCAAGCTGGTCGTCACCGGCATGGTGCTGGTCCACGCCGGATTGTATCTGTTCCGCGCCGATGTCAGCCGCAGTCTGGCCGTCACCTTCGGTGCGGTGAACCTGCTGCTTCTAATCAGCGGCCGTCTCATTCTGTTTTTCACCAAGGGCTCCCTGCGACGAATCTTTGGCCGCTATCATCACATTCTTGTCGTTGGTACAGGTGAATATGCCCACGAGCTGGCGCGGCTGGTGGAGCATGCTGAACCGCTGGGGCTACGTCTTATAGGCTTTGCCTATCTTACCGAGCGGCCTCCGGCCCCGATCCAAGACCTGCACAGCTCTTACACCACTATTCCTTTTGGCCAAGTCGCGGAGTTTATCCACGACCACGTGGTCGATGAAGTGCTGATCGCCGTCGACAAGCAGGATTTGGATTGCATTGAGCCCCTGGTCTTGCACTGCGAGCGTGAGGGCATCCGCACCCGCGTGCATCTGAATTTCCTCAAGGCCACCAGCTCCAGCGTGCATCTGGAGCATTTCAACGAGTTTCCACTGCTTACTTTTTCCACCGGCCCGCAGGATGAGCTGCAGCTTCTGGCCAAGCGTTTTGCGGATACAGCGTTGGCTGCTTTGCTGTTGTTTCTGCTGGCGCCGCTTCTGCTGGTGATCGCGTTGCTGGTGCGGCTTACCTCGCCGGGCCCGGTCCTCTATCGCCAGACCCGCTGCGGACTGGGTGGCCGGCGCTTCACCGTGTTGAAGTTTCGTTCCATGGTGCAGAATGCCGAGCAGTTGCGCGCCGGCGTGGAGCACCTCAACGAGGCCGATGGCCCGGTGTTCAAGATAGCCGCCGATCCCCGGGTCACACCCATTGGCCGCTGGCTGCGCCGCACCAGTCTCGACGAGCTGCCGCAGCTTTGGAACATCCTTCGCGGAGACATGTCATTCGTAGGCCCGCGGCCACCCATACCGGAAGAAGTGGAAAAATACGAGTCATGGCAGCGCCGGCGATTGCGCATGCGTCCGGGACTGACTTGTTTGTGGGCGCTCGAAGGCCGCAGCCAGCTCAATTTCGACCGCTGGATGCAACTTGATCTCTCCTATATCGACCGCTGGTCGTTGTGGCTTGACGCGCAAATTTTCCTCAAGACCATTCCGCATGTCCTGTTCGGCCGGGGCGCATGGTAGAGGCTGCACCCGCTCAAGTTTCTGTCCTGATAGTCACCTACAATTCTGCAGAGCATCTTCTGCGCTGCCTGGAATCGATAGCGCAGCAGGATTATCCCGCTCTGGAAGTCATAATTATTGATAATGCCTCCACTGACACAACCGGAGACGTACTCAAGCAGTTCACGCCGCCTGCGCGCCTCCCGTGGAGCGTCAAGCTGAATGCGGAAAATAAAGGCTTTGCCGCCGGGCAAAACCAGGCCATCCGTCAGGCGCAGGGCGAGTGGCTGCTGTGTCTGAACCCGGATGTGGTTTTGCGTCCCGGTTTTATCCGGCAACTGGTTTCTGCTGCCGCAGTCGATGGCAAAATCGGTGCAGTCTGCGGCAAGCTGCTGCGCTGGACGCCGGGAGAGCAGCCGGAATTTACCTCGATGATCGATTGCGCCGGCATGTATTTCACTCCAAACCTCCGCCACCTGGATCGCGGCGGTGAAGAAACCGACCAAGGCCAATATGAGCATGCAGAATATGTTTTTGGCGCGAGCGGCGCGGCGGTTCTCTATCGCCGGGCAATGGTGCAGGATGTGAGTATTGAAGGCGAATTCTTTGATGAAGATTTTTTTGCCTACCGCG
>QIAW01000125.1 GCA_003225655.1 Acidobacteriota bacterium | reverse complement strand
CCCAAACTGCGGCATCGAAACCCAAAGTTGACAACTGGCTTGCCCTGTCAGTGGCAGTCACTTTGAAAGCGCGCTGGTGCCAGGCCACCAGATTGAGCAGATTACCATGGGTAACTTCAACACCCTTAGGCTGGCCGGTGGAGCCGGAGGTGTAGATGACGTAGGCCAAGTCGCTCGCCGCGGCTCGAGAGATGACCGGCCCAGCGGTTTCGCCCTTTGCACATTTTCCTTGCGCATCCAAGGCAACGATATGCTGGGGACGCATCGGTAACGCGTTGAGCATGCACTGCCCGGTCACCAGGACCGGAGCCTGCGCATCCTGCAGCATGAAGGCCAGACGCTCTGCCGGATAGTTGGGATCGAGGGGCAGATATGCGCCACCGGCTTTGAGGACAGCCAGTGCAGCCACAATCATCGCCAGCGAGCGATTCAGATAAATGCCGACGATGACGTCAGGACCCACACCCATTGCCATCAGAGAATGGGCCAATTGATCGGCCCGTTGATTAAGCTCTTTATAAGTAAGCGACAGCGGGCCATGGGTTACTGCAATGGTTTCTGGCGCGGTTGCGGCCTGAACAGCCACCAACTGTGCGACGTTCGCGGAGTGGTGACCGTTCTGCCGGGCGAAGGTTTCCCGTTCCGGACCTTGCTCGTCTATCTCTGCAAGAGAAGGTTGATTCAGGGCTATCTGTAGCGAAGTGTCGCACATATATGGTGTGCTCCCCCTTTAGAGTGCCTAGCTGTTTGTAAGCGGAAAAGAAATAGAGCAGGTCTTAATATCTTTCGTAGCCGATGTGCTTCGAACAAGTTGCCGCGGCGTTATGAGATAAGAGCAGGAGCGAACGTCCAACGCATGCCGCATTTGTCATCCCTATCGATGAATGGGTCGTTCGCTACCACCTCGGCCCCCTGGAAGTCCAGTCCAAACGCCATCTCACGCAGCTCCATTTTTGCGATTGCCTCGCGGACCTTGCTCTGATGCCGTTCTTCACAGAACAGCAGCAGGAAACCGCCACCGCCGGCGCCCGCGATCTTGCCGCCCAAAGCGCCGTTCTCACGCGCCAGAGCATACACCTCATCGATCAACGGATTGGAAATCTGGGAAGAGATCCTCTTTTTGGCTTCCCAGCCCTGGTGCAGCAAGGCCCCAAACGTCCGCAGGTCGGCCTTCAGCAGCGCGCGCCGCATGTGATCGGCAAGTTCCCGGATTTCGTGAAGCGATTCGACGGCAGAACCTGCCTCTTTCCGAGTGGATTGTTCCTGTTCATGAAGAAGACTCCAGGAGTTATGGGCCACTCCGGTAAAAAATAACATCAGATTGCTCTCGAACTGACGGAGCAGATCGCTGCGTAGGGTAATGGGCTCCACCAGAGTGCTTCCATCTGAATTGAAGGTAATGAAGTTCAATCCTCCAAAGGCGGCAGCATATTCATCCTGCTTGCCAACCGGTTTGCCCAGAACATTGCGCGCGATGTGGAATGAGCGTTCCGCCAGGTCGTATTTGGAAAACGGCAGATCCAGATAGGTCGCCAGCGTCTTCAATACTCCCACGCAAACGCTGGCTGATGATCCCAAGCCAGTTCCCGCAACAATCTCGGAGGCCAGGAAAAGGTCGGCTGAAATCTTGAGTCCCAGCTCTTTGATCACCGCTAGAGGAATCGCCAGTTCGCTATTTTTCAGCTCCATGCGCGAGATGTCGCGCCAGGTTTCCATGACCCGCAGATCGGAAGAAATGACCTGAATTTTCCCATCAGTTCTTTTCTGCAGGATCGTGTAAAAGTACTTGTCGATGGAAGTGCTCAGGACCGCGCCGCCGAATCTTTCATAGTAGGCGGGCAGGTCAGAGCCACCTCCGCCGAAACTAATCCGCACCGGACTGCGCACTATCAGCATTCAACACCGCTTTTGTAAAAAAATCAGCACCTTCAACCGGTTTACGGTTGGGTGAGACTCTAAACCCATCTTCCCCGATCAGCCGCACAAGGAATGTCCATGCCGTTTGCAACAGCAGAGAAATATCCAGAAACAACGACCAATGAAAGATGTACTGGAGATCGAAACGCGCTTTCTCTTCGGAAGAATGCTGCTCGCGAAGGCCGTTGACCTGTGCCAGCCCCGTCAAACCCGGAGTGACACTCAGGCGTTGCCGCTGCCACATAGAGTAATGTTTCACTCGCTCGGGTGGCTCCGGCCTGGGACCCACCAGACTCATGTCGCCTTTCAGCACGTTCCACAGTTGGGGCAATTCGGTGAGACTGAATTGGGCGAGGGTGCGCTCGCAGACATTCAAATCAGATGCATCACGATCAATATTCAAGCGATGCATCCAGAAGGGATGTCCGTGTTTGCCGCAGCGAAGCTCTTTCCTGAACGCAGTTCCCTTCTTGAGGTGCAATGCCACTGCGGAAAAGGCAAGTAAGGGAGCGCACAGAATCAGCAAGAATGACGCCCCCAGTGAATCCATCACTTTTTTCAATTGCAGGCCGATCGCGGGCAGAGTTTGCTCTTCAAGCGAGAGCAAGGGAACATCGTCAATCTCCGTCAGCTTGGCCTTTGAAAGATAGAGTTCATAGTGCTGCGGCACCAAGTGGACTCGCATTCCCGCTTTGCGGCAATTGGAGATGAGCTTCAAAGGTTCCGGTCCCGGAGGGACTGGCTCTACAACAATAAGTTCATGAACCTTTTTTGTTTGCATCAGGCTCAGAACGTCCAAGCTGCGAAGCGAGACTGTGCCTGTCGGCGGGTTGCAAATTTGCCGGGAAGACTCCGTGCCCGATGGAAATAACACACCGGCGACTTCCATTGACATTTCAGGATGGCGCAAGATCTTGAGTGCCAACTCGCGCACCAGCCGTCCGCTGCCCAAAATCATGACCCGCCGTTTGGCCCGCGCCCCCGACCGGGAGATCGCCAGCCACCAGCTCAGACAACGTATTCCAATGAAACCTGCCGCCAACAGACAAGCTTGATAGAGGAGTGCCGGCCACGGATAGTGATAGTTGACGAGAAAGGCGAAGGCCAGCAGGCAGCCTATCAGGTAAAAGACACCCACGACCACCTGTGCAAAGACGCTGGGAAAGTACCACCCTCCACGGAAACCTTCCAATTTCCTTCTGAAGTAAAGAACAATCCAGATGGCCGATGCTGCAACGATCACGGGGAGATCGACAAGATGCAAGAGGCCTGTTGCACCCTGGGGGCTTGCAGTGCGCAGCGCCTGCGCCAGCACCAGGGCTGTGGAGATCCACAGCAGATCGGCGGCCAGAATTGTGTACTGCAATTTCCGATTCATGATTGCCTGTTTTCCATCAATGGCTTTGCCCCACCAATACCTGTTTGCATTGCTCCTGCTCCCACTCCCATGCTCCCCTGACAATCTCGTTGATTTCAGAGTGCGAAGGCGCCCAACCGAACTCAGCCATTAGTTTCTTCGGACTGGCGCACAGGATCGCGGGATCTCCGAGGCGCCGCGGTGCATGCCGGACTTTGATCCTCTTTTGGGTAGCTTCTTCTATGGCCCGGCAGATCTCTTGTACGGAATAGCTCCTGCCCGTGCCAATGTTGTAGGCATGAAATCCCGGCAAATCCATTTTCTGCAGGGCAAGAATGTGGGCTTCGGCGATGTCAAGAACGTGGACATAGTCGCGAACGCATGTCCCATCAGCCGTCGGGTAATCAGTTCCGTAAATCTCAAAACATTGCCGCCGCCCGGAAGCAGTCTGCAACAGCAAAGGAATAATGTGGGTCTCTGGCTCGTGCCGTTCGCCCCAACCCTTCTCGCCTCCGCAAGCATTGAAGTAACGGAAAGCAACTACGCTCCAGCCATAGGAGAATGCATACCATTTCAGGATGCGCTCCAGTACCAGCTTGCTCTCACCGTAGGCATTCACGGGCTCTTGTGCATGGTCTTCTTCGATAGGGACGGTTTTCGGCAATCCATAGACGGCGGCAGAAGAGGAAAAAACAAATTTACGAATGCCATGCTTCCGAAGCGTTTCCAGCATCGCTATGCTGGAAGCAACGTTAGCGTCAAAGAAAGCGCCGGGATTGACCACCGACTCTGATATCAGCGCCTTGGCTGCGAAGTGGAAGACCACGTCGAACTTTTTGCCGGCCAGCAAGCTTGCCAGAGCGTCACGGTCACCGAGATCAAACCGGTTGAGTTTTACACCATCTGGAACAGCTTCGGCGTGGCCTGTGGAGAGATCATCCAGCACCTCGACAGAAAAGCCTCGGTCCACCAGTTGTCTACAGCAAGTAGAGCCTACGTATCCGGCGCCGCCTGTTACTAGAATTCGTCCCATCAGAAGGCTCCTTCTCTCTTGAGGACCTTCCAGGGAGTCCACGCGAGAATTTTCAGGTCCATACCAAGATTCCAGTTTTGTATGTAGTAGATATCCATCGACACGCGTTCTTCATAGGAAACGCTCTGGCGGCCACGAACCTGCCAATAGCCTGTCAAGCCAGGCTTTACGGTGAGCAGCAGATGTCGATGTGGGCCGTACTTCTCGAGTTCCGGCGCTGTAATCATTCGCGGCCCCACCAGGCTCATCTCTCCGCGCAGCACGTTGAACAACTGGGGCAACTCATCCAGGCTGGCCTTTCTCAGAAAAGCTCCGACCCTGGTCACCCGCGGATCGTTTTTCAATTTGAAATTATGTTCAAATTCAGCCTTGAGCACAGGGTTGGAGGCCAGGATTGAATCTGCATCTCGCCTCATGCTGCGGAACTTAAAAGCATCAAATTGGCTCGTGATGCCGATAACTCGCCTGCGGTAAATGATGGGCAAGCCATCTTCGAACATAACCAACAGGCCCACAACAACAAAAACCGGAGAGAGTAGAAGAATGAGAACAGCAGCGCCCAGCAGGTCCACCCAACGTTTCAGAAATAGCTGCAGACGCGAGGTCCTCGCCTGCGGAACAATCTCCGTTTTGGCACAAAAGCAACTCATGCCGCTGAGACAGCCTGCGAAAAGACTGCCACGTCATTTTCTTCCGCGTTCATAATTCGATGGCGAATCACGGTAAACAGCGCGTGCGCTATGCTCAACTGCAGATCCTCGATGATTTGCATGTTGTCGGAAGGAATGACTACGCATATATCGCAAAGCTCCT
>QIAW01000640.1 GCA_003225655.1 Acidobacteriota bacterium | reverse complement strand
ACGTGATCAGCCTGTCCGGTGCGAGTATCGCAGCCAGCTCGTCGTGCACCTTCGCAGTGAACGTGACGGGCATCGCGGCAGGACTGCAGAACAACACCACCGGCAATGTGACCTCGACGGAAGGTGGCACGGGCGGAACCGCCTCGGCCAGCATCGCGGTCGAAGCCCCGCCGTCAATCGCGAAGGTGTTCAATCCTTCCACGATTGCATTGAACGCGACTACGTCATTGACCTTTACCATTACCAATCCAGCGGCAAATGTGAACCCGCTGACCGGTGTGGCGTTTACGGATACGCTGCCCACCGGACTTACCGTGGCCAATGCATCAGCGACGGTGTGCGGCGGAACGTTGACCACGACGGCTCCTACGGGCATTGCGTTGTCGGGCGCGACGATTAATACCAACAGTCATTGCCAGTTCTCTGTGACGGTAACAGGCGCGGCCTCGGGTCAATACACAAACACGACTGGCAATGTCACATCAACCAATGGCGGCACCGGCAACACCGCATCAGCGAACCTGACGGTGGCTAATCCACCTACGATCAGCAAGGCGTTTGGTGCAGCCAGCATTGTGCTCAACGCGACCACTTCGCTGACCTTTACCATCAATAACCCCAACACCACTCTGGCTCTGACGGGCGTAGCCTTTACCGATAATCTGCCCGCCGGCCTTGTCGTGGCTACTCCAAATGGTCTCAGCAATACCTGCGGAGGCGCGGTGACGGCGACGGCAGGCTCGAATTCGGTGAGCCTAGCGGGCGGCACTCTGGCGGCTAGTGGCTCCTGCACGATCTCAGTAAACGTGCAGGGCACAACAGCAGGCGCCAAGGCGAACACCACCGGCCCGATTTCGTCAACGCAAAGCGGTCCGGGCGCGACGAGCAACACGGCCAACATCACGGTGGTTGCTCCTCCATCGATTACCAAGGCCTTCGGCGCCGCCAGCATTAATGTGAATGTGACCACCAGCCTGACGTTCACGATCACCAATCCCAATACCGGAACCGCTCTGACCGGCGTGGCATTTACTGATACCCTGCCCTCGGGCTTGGTTGTAGCCACGCCTAATGGCCTCACCGGCTCCTGTGGCGGCGGCACGATCACGGCCGCAGCCGGTTCGGGTTCGGTGAGCCTGACGGGCGCAACCCTGGCGGCGAGCAGTTCCTGCAACTTCTCCGTAAACGTGACCAGCATCGGCGGCGGGGTTCAGGTCAACACCACCGGCAACGTCACTTCTACCAATGGAGGCACGGGGAACGCTGCGACCGCATCCATCACCATCAATAATTTCATCACCATCACTCCCGGCATCAGCAGCGCTACGGTGAAACGCGGCCAGTCGGCAACGTTTACCTTCACCGTCAACGCCAGCGTGCCCGGCACCATCTCGCTGCTGTGCTCCGGCCTGCCGCAGGGAGCGGCCTGCACCTTCAACCCGACGAACCCCAGCAGCACCGGAACCACGGCAGAAACCCTGACGGTCGGAACGACGGCTCCTCCCGGGCAGGCGATGAACCAGCAGCAATTGCCGCTGGGTCAAGCGCCGGTATATGTGGCCATGGTGATGACGCTGCCCGTCTTTGGACTGTTGTTTGTGGGCATCAGGAACGGATCGAACAAGAAACAGCGTAAGGCCGCGCGGCTGGTGATTTTGGGTGTGCTCATCCTGATTGCCTTGCTGGCGCTGGCCGGATGCGGTGGCCACCCCAAGGGCGAAGACAACGACCATCCCACGCCTCCGGGAACGTACCAGATTACGGTGACGGCCACGAACGGCACGACCTCGGCGCAGACCACGGTCACGCTGACGGTCACGCCGTAAGCGGCGAAAGAGCAGGGTAGAGACGTAGCTTGTTGCGTCTCATGAGATCGGCAACAGAGTTCTGTAGAGGCGTAGCTTGCTACGTCTCTACGCAAGGACGAAGTTAGGGATATGAAAAAGCTTTAAAGGAAACAACGAAAGCAAACAGGAGCTAAAACATGTCAAGTCCATTTATAGGTGAAATCCGGATGTTTGGAGGTAACTTCGCCCCCGTAGGCTGGGCTTTCTGCAATGGCCAGCTTATGCCAATTGACCAGAATGATGCTTTGTTTAACCTGATTGGCACCACGTACGGCGGCGACGGACAAACAACCTTTGCCCTGCCTAACCTACAAAGTCGCGTACCGGTCCATGTAGGCCCGGGCTTTGCTCTGGGGCAAGCGGGCGGCGCTGAGACGGTTACCTTAACCACCAGCCAATTTCCGGCGCACAGCCATGTACCCCAGGCATTTGCTGGTACCGGCAATCAATCCGGTCCTGGCAATGGCGTGTGGGCGTCCTCAAGTCCGGCCACCTACTATGGCGATACTGCTCCGAGCGCGACCATGGATCCGGCTGCGATGGGCTCGACAGGCGGATCGCAGCCTCATGACAACATGATCCCATTTTTGGTAATCAACTTTATTCTTTCGTTGTTTGGTGTCTTTCCGTCGCAAACATAGTGGCCCTCTAGGCCAGTTGCGATAGAGAATTGACGAAAAAACTTAAACGTGAACCACATTAGAGGGAGATGAAACATGTCAGAACCATTTTTGGGAGAAGTCAAAATCATCAGTTGGAATTTCCCCCCCAAAGGTTGGGCTTTTTGTAATGGACAACTTCTGCCCATCAATCAGAACCAGGCATTGTTTTCCATCCTGGGCACCACCTACGGCGGAGATGGAAGAGTAAACTTCGGCCTGCCCAATCTGCAAGGCCGCAGTCCCGTGCATGTAGGCAACGGCATTGCCCTGGGCGAACTCGGCGGGGAAACGGCGCACACGCTCAATATTTCCGAGATGCCGGCCCACAATCACGTGCCGGTGGGGTCCTCCAATCCCCCCAGTTCCGGGAGCGCTGCTGGAAATATTTGGTCCACTTTCGCTTCGAATTTGTACAACTCGACTGCCGACTCCGCCATGAATCCGGCTTGTGTATTACCAACAGGCGGCAGTCAGCCTCACGAGAACATGTCACCGTATCTGGTGCTCAATTTCATCATCGCGCTGCAGGGGATATTCCCCTCGCAAAACTGAAAGGGAGAAGGACTTTATGGCAAATCCATTCCTAGCTGAAATCAGAATCTTCACTGGTAACTTCGCCCCTAAAGGTTGGGCTTTATGTGATGGCCAACTTATGCCCATCAGCCAGAATACTGCGCTGTTCTCGCTTCTCGGCACCACCTATGGCGGTGATGGCAAGAGCAACTTTGCGCTTCCCGACTTACAGGGCTGTGCGCCAATGCAGGCCGGGCAAGGACCTGGTCTGAGTTTGCGTGATCTCGGCGAGACCGGGGGAGAGCAGGCAGTGACACTTCTGCAGACGGAGATGCCTGCACACAATCATGGAGTGCAGGCCACAACTACAACTAACCAGGCAAGTCCTGCGAACAACGCTTGGGCTACCGGGCAGAAAGGATTTGGAAATGTATACACAGCTTCAAATCCGCAGACTAATAAGCAGATGAACCCCTTCGCCACGTCCATCGCCGGGGGCAATCTGCCTCATAACAACATGCCTCCGTTCTTAGGGCTTACTTTCATCATCGCGCTGCAGGGCGTCTTCCCGGCGCGAAGCTGAGCGCCGGAACTCGAACATTTGTTGAAACCGAAAGGCCCGGAGTTTATCTCCGGGCCTTTTTGCATGTCAGGTAGAATGAGCTTCGCTGCCGGAACCCAAAAATGCCCATTGCCCTATCCTCGAATGACCCTCTGGAACGTGACATACCTCTCTCCCGTTCCGTGATCTGGCGCCTGCAGCGCGAATTTTATGTTCAGCGCGGCCTCAAGGCCTGGACCGAAGACCTGATCCCCAATTTCATTACCAACAACCCTTTCATCGCTGAAATTTATGCCCGCATCGTGGCCGACTTCCTTGGTGACTGCATCGCAATCGGTCAGAAGCACGCAAAGCCGGTGTCAGCCGAAGCCCCCTTGCGCATCCTGGAACTTGGCGCTGGGACCGGCAAATTCTCTTTTCTTTTCCTGCGCCACCTCACGGCACTTTTGCGCGCCCGGAGTATCGGACTGGAAACAATTCGCTATTGTATGACCGACTGCTCGGAAAGCCTGCTTCAGTCATGGCACGGCAATAGCTATCTTTCGGAATTTGTGCAATCTGGAATTCTGGAATTTGAGCTGCTCCAGGCGGGTGGCGAACTCAACCCCCACTTTCTCAATCGAAAAGATGCCGAGACCTCATCGGCGAAAGGGCCTTTGGTGGTGATCGCGAATTATGTATTCGATAGCCTGCCCCAGGATGCTTTTGTCATTAACAACGGGAAGATTTCTGAATCGCTGGTGACCACCACAAAAAGCGCGGGAGAAGAAGCTGGCGCTCATGAGGCGCTCTCAAATTTGCAGCTTTCTTACAGGAATGTTGGCTTGGCGCCGGATCGTTACGCAGACCCCTCCTGGAATCAGATTCTGGAGCTCTATCGCACTCGCCTGCAGGCTGCTACTGTGCTGTTTCCCGGTGAAGCTCTCAAGACTCTGCGGCAACTGGGCAGCCTCTCTGATGGCACAATGCTCGTCCTGGCTGCCGACAAGGGGTACGCCCACGAAGAAGATCTATCGCTCTCTCAGGGGCTGCCGGCACTGGAGTTTCATGCCGCAAGCTGCTGTTTTTCACAAATGGTCAACTTCGATGCTATTGGCAAATATTTCGAGGCTGATGGTGGCGAGGCGCTCACGCCCGGCAAGCATTTCACCAGCTTGAATATTTGTGCGTTTCTCCTGGGAGGGCGGGGTCACC
>QIAW01000124.1 GCA_003225655.1 Acidobacteriota bacterium | reverse complement strand
GACCACCGACTGATCATCCTTTTCTTCGATCTCACTTCCATGCAGCCCGATGAGATGGACCGCGCGGCCAAGGCCGCGGAGAACTACGTGAGCAAGCAAATGCAACCGGCTGACCTGGTTTCCGTAGTCTCGCTGGGAAGCGAGCTGCTGGTGAACCAGGATTTCACCTCGGACCACGATCTTTTACAAAAAACTTTGCACGCATTCAATACAGGAGCTGGCCAGGGCTTTGAAGAGGGGGCCGCCGGCGCGACCGAAGGCACCCCGGATACCGGCCAGGCGTTCACGCCAGACGACACCGAATACAACATCTTTAATACAGATCGCCGGTTGGAAGCGTTGCGCTCCATTGGCGAACAGCTTTCGCGCGTAGACCAGAAAAAATCGCTGATTTACTTTTCCAGCGGAATGAATCGCACCGGCGTTGAGAACCAGTCGGAGCTGCGCGCAGCGGTCAACGCCGCGGTACGCGCTAATCTTTCTATCTACACTCTCGATATACGCGGGCTGCAGGCGATGGTGCCTGGAGGCGAAGCGCAGTCGGCCAGCTTGCGCGGCACTTCGGCCTACTCGGGACGGGCGACCTTGAACCAATACAACGCCAATTTTTCCAACCAGGAGACCCTGGTCACGCTGGCCGGCGATACCGGCGGACGGGCGTTCCTCGATTCCAACGACTTCAGCAAGATCTTCCGCGGTGTGCAGGAAGATACTTCCACCTACTACGTGCTGGGGTATCACAGCAGCAATCCGGCCCGCGATGGGCGCTATCGCCACATTGCCGTGCAGATCAACCGCCCGGGATTGAAGCTGGAATATCGTCGCGGCTACTACGCGCCGGCAGATTTTCAACATGCAACACGTGATGATCGCGAGCGGCAATTGGAGGAAGAGCTCTCTTCTGAGCTGCCCAGCACCGACCTGCCGGTTTATCTTTCCACGGGATATTTCCGGCTCTCGGACAACAAGTTTTTTGTTCCGCTCTCGGTTGTGGTGCCGGGCTCGGCGATTCCTTTTACCCGCAACGGCGAACAGGACAAAGCCACCCTGGACGTGATTGGAGTCGTGCTCGATGAAAGCAAACAGGCCGTCAGCCGGGTGCGCGATACGGTCAAGCTGGCGTTAAACACCTCCGCCGAGGTGCAGCGCAAGAACGTGCAATATGATGCCGGCTTGCTGCTGCCACCAGGCAAATATCATCTCAAGCTGGTGGTTCGTGAAAATCAGAGCGGCCAGATGGGCTCGTTCGAAACCGACCTGGTGATTCCCGATATGAAAACCACTCCGCTGAAGATGAGCTCGGTCGTGCTTGCCAGCCAGATTCAACCCTCGAACCGAAAAGGCGATAATCCCCTGGTGCGCGATGGATCGGAGCTGATCCCGAATGTGACCCATGTATTCTCCTCGGGCCAGCATTTGTATTTTTATTATGAGGTTTACGATCCCGCGCGAGACACGAACAGCAATAGCACCGCCGGAAATGGTCCAGCCGGCAAAGCGGCGGGGAACGGCCCATCGCCAAACACCCAGGCAACGAACAGCAAAGCGCCTGGGAACAAAGCCGCGATCCACGTTCTGACCAATGTTGCCTTTTTTCACGGGAAGACAAAGGCCTATGAGACCCCGCTGGTCGAAGCCAAGGAAATCAATGTGCCTAATCGCCACGCCAGCGTCTTCCAGCTCGATGTCCCTCTGACCGAGTTGAAGCCCGGCTTCTATACCTGCCAGATCAATGTCATCGACGATGCCTCCGGGCACTTCCTTTTTCCGCGACTCGCTTTGCTGGTGCGCCAGTAGAATTTCAAACAATCCATAGCGTTTCGGCTATTGATGCCTGCATAAGTACAAATACTGCCCTACTCATTGGGACCGGGGCTTAAAGCCCAAAACTCTACGAATCCTTATTCCCCGGCCTGAAGGCCGGGGCTCCCACCGTGCACCGCAAGCGGCGCGAGCAGGAATTGTTAATGCAGAAATCAATAAGTAATGCAGGGACCAATAATGCTGAATGCCAGTTATTCTGATTGACATCTCTCCGACCACGGTCTATGTTTTCCGGGGCTTGAGGACCGATCAGGAGGATGTCATGACCATAAAGCAGTTTTTTTTGACCAGAAATTTTCTTTCCAAACGCACTGCAATGGTCCTGGCGATTGTTGCTGCCCTGCTTCTGCCGGTCTTGGCCGCCGCGGGCGACGTGCACCCGTTGTTTAACCTGCAATCGCCCTCGCAATCGCCTTTCCCCAGCGACCGTTTTACCGTATTCGATTTTGCGCAGAACACCTTGCTGCGGGTCAATCTGCCATTACCCAACTGCGCGACCAATCCTTCCGACTGCATTGATACCGGGTTGTTGAACCAGCTTGACGGCTTCAATCCTCAGCCCAGGATTTCCATCCCCTTTGACGGCGCCATTGATGTCAGCACGGTCAACAGCAACACGGTTTTCCTGGTCAGGATTGGCAACATTCTCGACCCTGATGACGCCCGTTTGCGTCCCATTGGCATCAATCAGATCGTTTGGGACCCAGCCACGTTCACACTCCACGTCGAGTCAGATGAGCATCTTGACCAGCACGCCAACTACCTGCTGCTGGTCACTACCGCCGTTCATGACGCCACAGGCGAACCCATAGAACCTGCGGAGAGTTTCGAGCGGCTGCATGAAGATGAAAGCAAAGACTTCGATCTCGGCCGCGGCCGAGATGCACAGGTGAGGTTGTATCGGCAAATTCTCGCACGCCTGCTGAAGCACGATGTTCTAAGGCAAATTGCAATTGGCGTATCGCGGAAGCTCCGGCGCAAAGATATTGCGGTGGCCAGCCTGTTTACCACGGAAAGCGTAACCGCGACTCTGGAAAAAATTCGCGACCACATCAAGGCCGCCCCGGCTCCCGTCGCCAACTTCAATCTCGGCCTGCAAGGTGAGCGCACGGTCTTCCCTGTCGTCTCGCTCCGGGGAATTCTCTTCCAGCAGGAGGTGACGACGGCGCCCACCTTCCAGACGGTCCCGGTACCGACCCCGGCACTACAAATATTTCCTTCCGTGGGCGCAGTCGCTTTTGGTAAATTCCGCGCGCTCAACTTTGAAGCGGCAGGCGGGTTTATTCCCGCTGTTCCCACGCGCACCGGCGTGCCTGCAGTACAGAGCACGCAAGACCTCTATTTCAACGTGTTTCTTCCCGCCGGGCCACGGCCCGCACAGGGATGGCCGGTCGCCATCTTCAGCCACGGCTTTGGCGACAACAAGAACAACAGCCCCTTCGCTGTCGCTTCCGTCATGGCGGCTGGCGGCGTTGCAACCATTACCATCAATACGGTCGGCCATGGCTTTGGCCCGCTCAGTGCATTGACGGTGGTCGAGCAGAATGGGAGTGTGGTGATTCTGCCCGCCGGAGGACGCGGAGTTGACCAGAATGGCGACGGCAAAATCGAGGCCATTGAAGGCTTTCTCACGGCGCCGCCGCGCAGCAGCCTGGCTGCACGCGATGGCGTGCAGCAAACCGTGGCCGACCTGATGCAGCTCGTACGCGCCATCCAGGGTGGAATGGATGTTGATGGCAATGGCTCGGTGGCGCTGGATCCCTCACGCATCTACTTCTTCGGGCAATCGCTCGGGGGCATCTGCGGCACAGTTTTCCTGGGTATCGAGCCCGACGTCCGTGCTGGAGCGGTCAATGTTCCCGGAGGCTCGTTTGGCGAGATATCAAGCCTGAGCCCGACCTTCCGTCCGCTCGCGGGGATGCTGCTGGCCACACATGTGCCTTC
This sequence comes from Acidobacteriota bacterium, assembly GCA_003225655.1. Lineage (GTDB taxonomy): Bacteria > Acidobacteriota > Terriglobia > Terriglobales > Acidobacteriaceae > QIAW01. Next base: position 25,591 of record QIAW01000124.1, on the reverse strand, counting down.
GTTGATCAACGTTGGCGGCCTCGCCTTTAACGAGAATGAGCCCTTACGCAATCAACCGCCGCTGATCAACAACGTGGCGGGCGCCATGGCCATCCAGTCCTTCTTCGATAGCAGCGAATGGATGGCGCAGGCCGGCGATCCGGTGGCATGGGCGCCGTTTATCAGGAAATCACCGCTTCCCGGCGAGCATCAAAAAGGCATCCTGCTTCAGTTTGCCCGCGGCGACGAAACTGTGCCCAATCCGACCACCACGGCGATCATTCGCTCCGGCGATCTGGCGGACCGAACCACATTGTTTCGCAATGATATTGCCTTTGGCTTGGGAGCCGGATTCCCCAAAAACCCGCACTCGTTTCTTACCAATGTGGCAGCGCCACTTCCTGTGGCTGGAACCGCGATCGAGGCCCAAAGACAGATTGCAACGTTCCTTGCCACGGATGGAACCCTAACGCTTGATCCTGATGGGGCAGGGCCTCTCTTTGAAACTCCGATTGTGCCGCCGTTGCCTGAAGATCTGGCATTTATCCCGTAATCCGGCAGGCGCACGCCGGGGGACGCGCTCGCGTAATGATACTTGTGTTTCAATAAATAAAATCGCCTCAATTCCCCGAAGAAAGCCGATTAACACCGTTTAACAAAGATTTTACATTCCGGAGACAAATCCGAGAACTTGCCTTTTTTATACTTTTTTAGCCGCATCGACAACTGAAATGCGGCTTATACTTGCTGTCTCTTAACCCTCTCATCGTCGAAGAGATTTGAGGTAGTTCTACTGCAAGTTACTGCATGAGAACGAATCTAGTTCAACGTAGTTTCCAAACTTTGTCACCGAGGAGAATCCAAGATGAAGAAATTTGTGTTAGCTGTACTCTGCATATTCTGCCTAAGCGCTCTGTGCGTGGCAGCCGATAAGGATGACGTGGTCCTCAAAGCCAGGCTACGAGGCTTGGGTGAAGTGCCTCCAGTTGCTTCGGCAGCGACGGGCTCGTTCGCCGGGCTCATCAGCGCCGATGGTATGAGCATCACTTATACGCTGACCTATGCCAATCTGAACGCCCAGGTGCTGGTTTCACACATCCACTTTGCTTTCCCCAAAGAAAATGGCGGAGTGGTGGTATTCCTGTGCGGTCCTGCTGCCGGCGCTCCCGGTGGTCCTCCAGCCGGCTTCCCCAGCCCCCCAGCGTGCCCAGATACTACTTCCGGGACCGTGACCGGCACTGTTACCGCTGCTAATGTCGTCGGGCCCAACGCCCAAGGCATTACGCCGGCGATGGACTTTGCCAAGCTGATCGATGCAATTCACGAAGGAGCAGCTTACGTTAACGTTCACTCGACCCGCTCCCCAGGCGGCGAAATTCGTGGACAGGTCCACTCGAGTGATCTTGGCCATCACGATCGGGATGACCGATAATCTTTCGTCCCCCCTGCAAAAGCCTCGCTTCGTGCGAGGCTTTTCTTCTTGCTGAAATATTCTTTTAATCACGATTATGCTGCTGTAGGTGGGGCGTCGCTCCAATCAATATATTTGAAGTTGAGATCACATCCCTGAACCGCAGCCGCTGCCACGTAACCTGCGGGAGCCGGAACATTCCGCAACTGCCATCTGGCGCCCTCGTGCGGGTCCTGGTGATTTGAAAGCCACAACTCTTCTGTTTCTTCGAGGCAAACCTCGAAATCGGCCAAGGGCATGGAGAGCCCTTCGCCACGGGCCTTGATATAAGCCTCTTTTCGCGTCCAGCAGCGGAAGAAAGCGGCGCACCGCTGTTCGGCAGGAAGCGCGCGCAAAGCACGAATCTCCTCCTTCGAGAAGTAGCGGTTTGCAATATCATCGGTGGCGAGGTCCGCGCGTATATGCTCAATGTCAACTCCAATGGCGCGATTTCGGGTTACACCGAAAATCGCCATCTCGTGCGCGTGCGACAGATTGAATACTAGCGAAGGATGCGAAAGGTAGGGCTTACCGTACGAGGTATAGCTGAAGGCGAGCTGGACCGGCAGACAGCCTGAGTAAGCGGAAAGCAAGATACGCATTCGCGCCCGCGCAATCGCAAAGTGCTGGCGATGGATTTCAAAATGAAAGCGGGCGGCGCGTGCGCGTTCGTCGGGCGCGAGCAGTGAATGATAGTACGCCAGCGCGGCCGGCGTGGCCAGCAGCGGGACGCGCCAGATGTGAACAGCCGCATCCGGCAGGTCCGGTACGGAATGAATCTTGTCACTCATTTAAACTTGCTCATTTAAACCAGAATGCCCTGGCCATGAAGCGCGAAATTCGACAGTCGCGCCTGGGACCGCAAACAACGTACTCTCGAGGATAGTGCCCCCACGTACTCTCTTTCAAATCCTCCCCGAGGTATTAAGTTGCCGTTCGCGGCAACTTCGGAGAAAATAGAAGTTGCTCCTCTGCAAATAGTTGCACCCTACTTGCGAGCAAGAGCGCTGCTCGTAGAAACAAATGAAGATTTCTATCTTTGACACGACGCTTCGCGATGGAAGCCAGGGCGAGTCGATTTCGTTCTCCCTGGAAGACAAGCTCCTCATCGCGCAAATGCTCGACGAACTCGGCATCGACTACATCGAAGGCGGCTGGCCCAGCTCCAACCCCAAGGACAAGGAACTCTTTGTCCGCGCGCGGGAGCTGAAGCTGCACCATGCCAAACTTACCGCCTTCGGCTCCACGCGCTCGGCAAAAAATACCGTGGAAAGCGACCGCAGCGTCAAAGGATTGCTCGAAACCGGCACACCCGTGGTTTCAATTTTCGGCAAAAGCTGGGACCTGCACACCCGGAGGGCCCTCGGGGTCACCGAAGAACAGAATCTGCAGTTGATCTCGGAAACCGTAAGTTTCCTCAAGCAGCACGGCAAAGAACTCATCTACGACGCCGAGCATTTTTTTGACGGCTACAACGCCAACCCGGATTTCGCTCTGCGAACGCTGGAAGCAGCGCAGAAAGCCGGCGCTGACGTTCTTTGCCTCTGCGATACAAATGGTGGAACACTTCCTGGCCTGCTGGCTGAGGTGGTGGCGGAGGTGCGCCGCCGCTTTGACGGGGTCATTGGCATTCACACCCACAACGATTGTGATGTCGCCGTCGCCAATACTTTAGCAGCGGTTGAGCAGGGCGCGACGCACGTGCAGGGCTGTATCAATGGATATGGCGAACGCTGCGGCAACGCCAATCTCTGTTCTATTATCGCCAACCTGGAGCTGAAGATGGGCCATCACGTGATCGGCGCGGAAAAACTGGCCCACCTGACTTCGCTGGCACGGGCCATCGCCGACGTAGCCAATCTCAGCCCACGAGGAGAGCAGCCGTTTGTCGGCAAGAGCGCTTTTGCGCACAAGGGCGGTATCCACGTCAGCGCCATTCTCAAAGACTCTGCCACCTACGAGCACATTCGGCCGGAAGCTGTTGGCAACAGCCAGCGCGTTCTGGTCAGCGACCTTTCGGGACAAAGCAACATCCTTTATATGCTCAAGCAGCATGGGCTGGAGGAACGCCTCAATGAACAAAGCAGGCGCGAGCTTCTGGAGCGCATTAAGCACATGGAATTCCAGGGCTATGAGCTCGAATCTGCCGAAGGGACGTTTGAGTTGCTGGTCTACGAAGCCTTACATCCGCAAACCCACTTCTTTGACGTAAAGCACTACGAAGTGGTCACTAAGCTGACCGAAGGCGGAAAATCTTCATCTACCGCCAGCGTAACCGTGGCGGAAGGAAATCAGGTTCACACAGCGACCGCCATCGGTGAAGGCCCGGTGCATGCGCTCGATCTTTGCCTGCGAAAATGTGTCTCCTCGATGTATCCCCAGCTCACGCAGGCCCGGCTTACGGATTACAAAGTGCGCGTGCTGGATTCCCGCAATAACACGGCCGCCAAGGTGCGTGTGCTGGTGCAGTGGGCTGGAGGCGGCAAAAGTTGGTCAACCGTGGGAGTCTCTAACAATATTATTGAAGCCAGTTGGAATGCACTGCTTGATGGGGCCCGCCTGGACCTTATCCGGCTGGCGCAGCAAGACACCTCTCCCAAAATTGCCGTGGGAGAGTAAGTATCCCGAACGTTTGCGGTTCATTCTTCTTCCAATCGAAGTGCTTATATGATTTCTGGTGAGCGCGGCTGGATTCGAACTTGAGCCATCTTGCGGGCGTAAGCGCTAGCCCGGAAGCGAAATCCTGAGCCGCAAGGCGAAGGACCTCGGCAATAATTGCTCTTGGTTGGGTCTATGGTGAGCGCGGCTGGATTCGAACCAGCGACCCACGCCTTAAAAGGGCGTTGCTCTACCAACTGAGCTACGCGCCCACGATTTCAAAGACAGCGGGTGGGTACTTTTCCATTGTAGCGCAAGACAGTGATTCTGCCGATTGAGGTGTATAGCTTCATCAGTCCTTGGCGAGCTTTGAGTCACGCTGCGAGATCAATTTTTGTGATAGCGGGCGGCTCATGCTTTTGCTCCAGTTTGCCCTCGCGGCTCCGCTTGGCCAACTCGGCATTTAATTCCGCTCCTACCAGCATGGCAAAACCAGTCCAGTACAACCAGACCATTAAGGCGATAGCTGCGCCCAAGCTGCCATATGTTTTATTGAAATTGGCAAAATGGCGAAAATAGATGCCCAGCAGATACGACAAGCCGATCCAGCATCCCACGGCGAGCACCGCGCCGGGTAACGTAGCCAGAAAACGCTGTTTCACGTTGGGAGCAAGAAAATAGAGTACCTCGACCGCGAGCACGGTAAAGCCAACGGCGATGGTCCAGTGAAGATAGGGCCAAAGCAGGATAAATAACCGGGAAAGATGCACTCGAGCGGCGAGCCACTCCCCAAATCTGGGTCCCACGATCATGGTCACGAGAGCAACCAATAACAGGACCGCCGTTATCAAGGCCAGCGCCAAGGCCAACGGCCGCGTCTTCCAGAATGGCCGGTCATCCTCGACGTCATACGCAACGTTCAGCGCTTCGATTGCTGCCGAGAATCCGCCTGAAGCCGCCCAAAGCGTTCCCAATATTCCAAAGGAAAGAAAGGTTCCTCGATTGGGTGAGATCACATCCGCCAGAACCCGGCGAACCAGGCCCATCGTATCCGGTGGCAGGAAGCGCGCCATCATCGCCAAGGTCTGATTGAACAGGTCTGGAACAGGTAAATACGCCACCACTGCAGACAACAAGATCAACGCGGGAAACAATGAAAGCACCGAATAGTAGGAGAGCGCAGCCGCCATCTGCATGGTATGGTTGCGGTTCACATCATCGTAGGTGCGTACAATTGCCGTCTTTATGCCTGCCAATCTCACAAAAACTTAGATGCCATTAGACGGCGAGACGCTTGCGGCGGTGTACAACACTCTCTTTCGTATAAATTCGAAACATCGGGTTGTTAAGCGTGTTTACACTCTCGTGTGCTTCCAGGGGAACTTTTGCCAACAAATTTACGAATATAACAATATGCCTAAGATAAAAGTCATGATGCGCTTCTGCAAAAGCCTGCGAAATCCACACTGGGTAGCGTTCTAATGTCAGTCAAATCCAAAAACCGGGTGGTATGGCCGTTATTGCTGCTGGCCGTGTTGTCGTTACTGGTGTTGGCGCACCAAAGAAGCCTTTCCCACGTGGAAGAAAACGTCAGCTACGGCGTCGCGCAGGGAGAGCCCCTGTTGCTGGATGTTATACGTTTGCCGGCCGCGGGTCTCAGGCCGGCGATCATCTTCGTTCACGGCGGCGGCTGGCGCGGTGGGGACAAAAGCGACTTCCGTACCCTGGCAGAAGGCTTTGCCCAACGCGGATATGTATGCTTCGTGGTGAACTATCGCCTGGTGAACGCTACCGATCACCATTTTCCCGCGCAACTGGATGACGTGCAGCACGCCGTGCGCTGGATACGGGCCAATGCCGCCCGCTACGGTGTTGATCCTAACCACATCGGCGCCATGGGAGCCTCCGCCGGCGGACACCTGGTCGCGCTGCTCGGCACGGTCGAGACACGGGACCATCAGCCATCGGAATTGGCCTTATATTCCAGCCGCGTGCAGTGTGTGGTGGATATGTACGGCCCCACCGATTTAACTGCCTTACCTACAACTCCAGCCGATGTGCCCAAGCTGGTGCACAACTTGATGGGCGGAACACCAGAACAGGAAATTCAGCTCTATCGCTCTGCCTCGCCCATCTTTAACATAGATCGCGAAACAGTTCCCTTCCTGATCTTTCACGGCGCGCTCGACCCTCTGGTTCCGTTTGTGGCTGAGCTGCAGAAAAACGGCGTGCCCGCAACCTACGTTGAGTTTCCCGATGAAAGACACGGCATCGAAAAGCGCGCAAACCTGGAAAAATTCGTAACCATGAGCTCACAATTCTTTGATTCTCATCTGAAGCGGTAAACCCATTCCGCCACAATGCCTCGTTGAAGATATATCGCTGCGCGCCTCCAGGCCGCGTGTCAGATTTCTGTCTTTGCTATAATCCAGCGCTTAAGAGGCGCATTTTGAAGGACTTGGTATTAACGGCCCTCCCCCAAACCAGTGCATCACCCAGAAGGCCGGCCAAACCTGCCTTGCAGCGCTACGGAGCGGCACTGTGCTTTGTGGCTTTGTCGCTGGTGCTGACGCTGCTGGTCCAGCACCTCTTTCCTTATCCATTTCTATTCCTGTTTTTTGGCGCCGTGATGGCGAGCGCGTGGTTTGGCGGCATGGGCGCGGGACTCTTCGCGGTGCTGATTTCGACCCTCGCTGTTGATTATTTCTTTGTGCCTCCGCTGTATTCCTTCGCCATCAACGCGACCGCAGAGACATATTTCGCCGCATTTGTCATTTGCGCACTGGTAGCAAGCTGGGTAAGTTCGTCGAAGAAGCAGAGTGAGGAGGCGCTCATGGAAGCCCGCGACCAACTGGAGATCCGGGTTGCCGAGCGCACAGCCGAGCTCGAGAAATCCAATACCGAGTTGCGCAGGCGGGAGCACCAACTCCATCTTTTGACCGAAGTCATTCCGCAGCAGATCTGGAGCGGCACGGCCGACGGCTCGATTGATTATTGCAATCAGCGTCTTCTCAACTATGTTGGCCGGACCGTGGATGAGATGAAGGGCGAGGCCTTTGTTGAAACCATTCATCCCGAGGACCGGGAAGGCTTCCGGCGGCTTTGGCGAGACGCGCTGTCTCAAGCAAAGCCCTTGGAAGGCGAATGGCGTGTGCGCGGCGCTGACGGGCAATATCGTTGGTTTTTCACCCGCGGTGTACCGCTACAAGATCAGCAGCAAAAGACACTCCGCTGGTACGGAACCAACACCGACATCGAAGAGTTACATAAGACCGAAGACGCCTTGATGAGAACCCAGACTGAGCTTGCTTATCTTTCCCGGGTTTTGAGCATGGGTGAGCTGGCTGCTTCCATCGCTCACGAGATCAATCAACCGCTGGCTGCTGTGGTTGCGCATGGCCATGCGTGTCTCGGCTGGCTCGCGGCGAATCCACCCAATGTAAGCAAGGCGCTGCAGACCACTGAGAGAATTATCCAGGATGGAACCAGGGCCGGCGCCGTGCTTGGCCGAATTCGCGCTCTCTTCAAAAAAGAAGCTCCTGCCCAGGAGGGCGTCGCATCACCATTCGGACAGCCCTGGCTTCTGGTCTTCCGGAGGTCAAGGGAGACAGGGTCCAGTTGCAACAGGTTGTGCTTAACCTCATGATGAATGGCATGGATGCCATGGCAGGGACCGCCAGCCGTACCAAGGAGCTGCTCATCAGCTCTGGCACGGAAAACTCTACTCAAATAGTGGTTCGAGTTGAAGATGGTGGCGTGGGATTCAGCCCTGCAATCACGGAAAAAATCTTCGAGCCGTTCTTCACCACAAAACCCCAGGGTATCGGCATGGGGTTATCAATCAGCCGTTCCATCGTCGAATCGCACCAGGGGCGGTTGTGGGCAACGCCACGTCCTTCGGGCGGCGCCATTTTCCAGTTCACCATTCCCATACGCTCGCAGGATTCCAATGGCTAACCCACGCCCGGTAATTTACGTCGTTGATGATGACGTCTCTGTTCGCGACGCCGTCAGCAATCTTCTGGAATCGGCGGGGCACCACGCCGAGGTGTTCGCCTCGACGGAAGAATTCATGGAAGCCACGCGGCCAGAGGTTCCCAGTTGTCTTGTGCTCGACGTAAAACTCCCCGGCGTCAGCGGCCTGGATTTCCAAAACCAGCTCGAAAGCTGCGGCATACCCATTCCCATTATCTTCATTACCGCCCATGGCGACATACCTATGACTCGCCGGGCGATGAAAGCGGGCGCAATAGAATTCCTGACCAAGCCATTTCAAAAAGACGAACTTCTCGCCGCCATCCATCAGGCGCTTGAACGCGACCTCGCACGGCGTGACCAACAGGCCGCTATTTTCTCTCTACGCTCCCGCTTTGACAGCCTCACACCACGAGAGCGCGAGATCATGGACCTGGTGGTTCAAGGGCTGCTGAATAAGCAGATCGCCGCGCAACTCGGACTCAGTGAAGTCACGGTCAAATTCCATCGCAGCCATGTAATGCAGAAAATGCAGGCTGATTCCCTGCCGGAGCTGGTAAGAATGTCAGAAAAGTTGAATCCTCGCTCTCACCGATAAGATTTCTTTATCTTTACATTTCTATTTTTCTATACGAAACCTATACCAAGGTATCATTGTCCCTTTCATTCGAATCCCGCTACTAACCCTTCTATGTCGAATGGTATGTCAACCTATATGTTGAATGAGGATTCTGAGACCGCCTTCCTGCAGCGCATGGCCAACCGGACGGCGGCCGAGCCGTTGCACGATGTGCTGGCCGATGTGGTCGAATTTGTGACCTCCGTGGTGAAGTGCGATTCATGCTTCATCTATGTGCTGGAGAGTGACGAGCTTGTTCTGCGCGCCTCCAAGAATCCACATCCCGAAACTGTGGACCGATTGAAGTTGAAGCTGGGACAAGGCATTACCGGCTGGGTCGCAGAACATCGGCAGCCGGTCGCCGTGCCAGAAAATGCCTCCGCTGATTCACGTTTTCAATTTTTTAATGAACTGCCGGAAGACCGCTTTGCGGCATTCCTCTCCGTTCCTGTGCTCAGCCGCGGGCGGCTGGTAGGCGTGATTAACCTGCAGAACCGCGCGCCCCATCCCTACAGTCAACGTGAAATCCGCCTGGTTTCGACCATCGGCTTCCTGGTGGGCGCCGAGATCGAGATGGCACGGCTGGAGAGCGAAAACTCGCAGCTCTCCGAGCAACTGGAAACCCGCAAGCTCGTAGAACGCGCCAAGGCAATTCTGCAGCGGGATCTGAGGATCGCTGAGCCAGAGGCCTACAAGATTCTGCAACGCCAGAGCCAGCAGCGGCGTAAATCCATGAAAGAAATTGCCGATGCCATTGTGTTGAGCGATGCCGTAAAACAAGGTTCTTAACAGTTGTACCAGTACACGAGGCACCGGGCTGCTGCATTTCGTTTGCAGTGGTCCGGTTTTGTTGTTCGTTTTGAATTTTGATTAGGGGATCTAATTCCCTCTATCAAAAATTTCAATTGGACTTTTTGAGTCGATGTATAGAGAATAGTTGACCAACAGTTGCAGAAACCCTGCAGTCTGGCCTCTCCTCCAGCAGAGGCGCTTCTCGGGCACGACGCGGTGCCGAAATCATAGAAATATCAGGCTCAAAGGCGAGCCGGCAAGTTAGTCCCTGTACGGTAGCGAACCGTTGCGTTTTTGTGTCTCTAGCCGTTGGCTTGAGCCGGGCTTTCTACGCTGCCGTGCTGAGTTTTGTTGTTCCGCTTTTGGTGTAAAGAGCCACTGCTGAACCCGATTAAAAATCTTCTATTCATGAAGGAGTTAATGAATGTCTGCAATTGTGCACGAAGGGAAGAAATTGTCTCTATCGCAAAAGTTTTCGCGCTTGTCCGTCCGCATGCGTGATCCGGAGTGGCGCCGGTATGCGAAAACCGTCTTTGCCGGCAAGGCCCTGGGACTGGCCTTGGTGCTGCTGATCATGGCGGCCGTTTCGGGCCTCTTTTTTGCTCACGTTTACGCCGATAGCGGCCCGGAGGTCAAAGCTGCCGACGTCGTCAATCCGGTCAACACTGCCTGGACTCTGATCGCCGCTTTTCTGGTCTTCGGCATGCAGGTCGGATTCACCATGCTTGAGGCCGGCTTTTGCCGTTCGCGTGAGACCGTAAACGTCCTCATGGAATGCGTCGTCGATACATGTCTTTGCGGCATTCTCTTCTATGCCATCGGCTTCGCTTTCATGTTCAGCCACGGCAACGGCTTCATCGGTCATCACTGGTTCTTCCTCAAAGACGCGCCGGCTACCTATGAGACTACAGGCGTCGCATTTCTTGCGGTCTGGATATTCCAGTTTGCCTTTGCCGACACCTGCTCAACCATCACCTCAGGCGCGATGATCGGACGCACCGGCTTCGTCGGCGACCTGCTTTACAGTCTCGCCGTTTCCGGTTTTATTTATCCAATTATCGGCCACTGGGCGTGGGGGCCGGATGGCTGGCTTGCCTTGATGGGCAGCGACGGTCACTTCTTCCCTTCTTTGGGAATGGGCTTCCATGATTTTGCGGGGTCCACGGTCGTGCACACCATTGGTGGTTTCATTGCACTGGCGGGCTCCATCGTTCTTGGTCCGCGCCTGGGCCGCAAATTCAAACGCGACGGTGGCGCTCCTATGCTGCCGCACGATCTGACCATCGCTGTCAGCGGCGGTCTGATTCTTTGGTTCGGCTGGTATGGCTTCAACCCTGGCAGCACACTCTCGGCAATGGATTTTGAAGGCATCGGCCGGGTCGCGGCCAACACCACTCTGGCAGCATGCGCGGCCGGATTGACCGCCATGTTCTGGGCTTACATGTCATCCAAAAAATGGGACGCTGGCTTTACTACAAACGGCTTCCTCGCTGGACTAGTTGCCATCACCTGTCCCTGCTACTGGGTCAGCCCCACGGGCGCCATTCTCCTGGGTGGCATTGCCGGTGTTCTCGTGGTTCTTGGGGTTGAATTGCTGGAATGGCTGCGCATTGATGATCCCATCGGCGCCGTTCCCGTTCATGGTTTCTGCGGCATCTGGGGAACGTTATCACTCGGGCTGTTTGCCTGCGGCAAGTATGGTGCAACCGGACCGGTTTCACCCGACAACTCCGCCCCGTTGAAAGGTCTCTTCTATGGCGGTGGTACGCAAGTGCTCGCAGCTCAGGCCATTGGCAGCGCAGTCATCACGCTTGCCACCTTCGCCGTCGCCATGGCGGTCATGTATGCCGTTAATGCAACCGGCACGCTGCGGGTATCGGAAGAAGGCGAATTGTATGGCCTCGATCTGCACGAGCATGGTATCTCGGCTTATCCGGAATACGTCATCTCGTCACTGGCTATGCCGAAAGGCATGGCAGAACAACACGCGATGGCTACCAAGACCACCTCGCACACCGAAAAGATAACCACGTAACCATCCAGGAGGCAGAGAAAGCTCTCTGCCTCCTGCCGTTGGTTCGACAACTCACCTGGAGAAAAAAGATGACAAAACTTGAAGCCATTATTCAACCGACCAAGTTTGAGATGGTCAAAGAAGCCCTGATCGCGCTCGGTGTTGAGGGAATGACAGTGTCAGAGGTCCGCGGCCACGGACGGCAAAAGGGACACACCGAAGCTTATCGCGGCAATGAATACAAGGTTGATCTCCTGCCGAAGATCAAAGTCGAACTGGTGCTAGACGATAAGCTTGTGAACGAGGCCGTTGACACTATCATCAAAACCGCCTCGACCGGCAAGATCGGCGACGGGAAGATCTTCCTCTACAAAGTGGATGAGGCGATTCGCATCCGCAGCCAGGAGCGGGGAGTTTCCGCGCTTTGACCGATCCACCGAAAGACCGGAGGAGCGCCGAGCAAGTGTGTGGATATTTTGTCAGTCGATTATGAATGTAAATGTGATTCGGTTCCTGCTCTCACGCGCCTCCGGTCGCCGGTTCTTTGCACATTTTGAACACTTTCATACGATTGCTGATCAGACTGCTGAAGCAATATTTGTTATTGGAGTCGCCGGCTGCGTCTTCACTGTGATTCCCATTACTGCCTATCGGCTTCTCATGGTTTTATTTGAATCGAAAAGTTCAAATACAGATTCTCCTCCCAAGGAATCCATCAAACCAGTACCGGACATGAATCTGCCACCTGGTACGGACGGGAAAAGTGGGAGGAATAAGATGATTACCGTAGATCTGCCTCATTTTTCAAGTCTTATTTCCAGCTCTGATTAGGATATCTAATTCCCGCTATCAAAAATTTCAATTGGACTTTTTGAGTCAACACCGCCAGAATCGCCTACCAACATTTTAGAGGATCGCAGCTTGCCTCTCTTCCACCTCAGAGAGGTCTCTTAGGGCACGACGCTGTGCCCAACTCATAACTACAAGGCGCTCGAAGACGAGCCAAGGAATTGGTCCTGTGCGGCAGAAAGCGGGGGTGTTTTTGTCTTCCGCCAGCTAAAGCCCGAAGGCGTGGAAGTGTATACGCACTATTTCAATTGATTGACCAGCAAGTTTCAGGAGTCGGGGATGCAGCAGATGATGATTTTAGTGGAGTTGTTACTCGCGGGATTTTTCGCGGTCAGTTGCATTACTGCGCATGGACCCTTCCCTCCCGATCAGAAGATAACTTTGAGCAACATCTTCCACCTTCCAGGCCGCTGGGAAAGGTTGCGCCGCTCGCGCTGGCAGTGGTTCGCCATGGTCGCGCTGGTGCTGGTATTGCGGCTGCAATCAACGCAGCCTTTGATTTTGGAAGTCACGATCTTATTGCAATTTCTGGTGTTTCTTGCGCTACCCGCCCGGCGTGAAGTTGATGGAGGCGTTCATAGCCGATGAAGATGAAGCGCTTGTGGGAACTCGGTTACTTCGTTCGCGGGTTGCGGATAGGGATGCGGTTTGGGGAGCTGTCGCGCGCTCCGCTGCGCCTGTTGCGGCTGCAATTGCGAGAGAACCAGGTGGAGTGCGATTGGATGGCGCGTCCTGCCGATGAGTGGGACAAGGATTTGCCGCCGGCGATTGGCGAGCACAACGCTTCGCTTCAGGCGTTAAAAGACGCAATGGCAGTACGTGAGCTTCTGTTCTGCGCATTGCCCGGGGTTGATAACGCGATATTCCGCGTCTACCGCCAGCCGGTGCGCGAGCCTCCCGAACTGATTATTGCCGGCACCGTCAACCGCGAAGATCAGGTTTCGTGGAGTGTTCGTTCCCTAGCGATGCAAGCCAGATTGTGCGGGCTTCACTTCTGGATGGGTAACGGAGTACTGGAAGTACTGAAACCAGAAGAGTACGCAATTTAAATTTAATTTAGGAAACGGCCCATACGGGCCAAGGAGGAGGTTTTATGGCGGCAAGTAAGTCGCAAGGAAGTTTTTTCACTCTATTTCTGGCGGGACTGACAATCGCATGTGCCGGCATCGCGTATCTTGCTACCGGCATGGGCAAGGTGGTCGCGCTGGTGGGAGTCGTGGTTTTTCTGGCGAGCCTGTTTGGGTTCTTGAAGATCAAGCCCGCCGAAGGAACAACGGCGCAAAAAGCGGGAGCAGGCGGAATGAAAGCGCTTGGCGCCTTGCTCGCCTGCCTGGGCTGGGTGTTGACTCTCTTCGGCATGCACCTCACCACCAGCACCAGCGGACGCATTATTGCGGCCCTGGCGGGCATCGCAGTGAGCCTGCTTGGCATGCTCTACGTGCTACCCGCGGCTTTTAACAAGAACGCTATATGGAAGGCATGATGCGCCAGTCGCAACAGCTCAGCGCAACCAAAATTCACACTATGGAGCAGAGGAAATGAAATCAATTCGATGTCTAAGTCTTTTAATTCTTATGGTCGGCTTGACCATGGGGGCCATGGCGCAGACAGCGGCAGCGCCGGCTCCTGCGGCCGCGGCCCCGGCGCCGGCGGTTTCAGCCTCGGCGGCTGAACTCAAGGATGCTGCCTCCAAAGCGCCCGCTGCCGCAGATTTGGCCAAGGGCGACCCTGGTGGCACGATAACCGGCACCATCAACGATGTCCCGCCGGCGGATTCCAAAGCCGGCGTTACCCTTCCCGATGTTGCCAACCAGGTAGGGCAAAACAAGGTTGCCATCAACTTTGTTTGGACGCTCATTACCGGCTTTCTGGTCATGTTCATGCAGGCCGGCTTTGCCATGGTGGAAGCGGGCCTGTGCCGGGTGAAGAACGCAAATCACACCTACATGATGAACTTCTTCGTGTACGGCTGCGGTCTGCTTGCCTACTGGCTGATCGGCTTCGCTATTCAAATGGGCGGGTCATCTGGGATTGCCAATCTAGGCGGCACTGCTTCCCTGACCCCGGAACATACATTTAGTTTGTTCGACAAAACTTGGGGCCTCTTCGGCCAGAGTGGAATGTTCCTGGCAGGACACAGCTATGATGTCGCTGTGATGGTGCTGTTCCTCTTCCAGATGGTGTTTATGGATACGGCCCTCACCATCGTTACCGGCGCCTGCGCCGAGCGCTGGAAATTCCTGACCTTCGCTGTTTCTTCCGTACTGATGGGCGCATTTACCTACCCGCTATTCGGCAACTGGGCCTGGGGCGGTGGCTGGCTCTCGCAACTGGGAACCAATCTGGGTCTAGGTAAAGGATATTGTGATTTTGCCGGCTCGGGCGTAGTACACGCAGTCGGCGGGATTACCGCCTTGGCGGTGTGTCTGATCATCGGTCCGCGCATCGGCAAGTTCAATCGCGACGGCTCGAGCAATCCGATTATTGGGCACGATATTTCCGCCGTGTTGATCGGCTGCTTCATCCTGGCCTTCGGCTGGTTTGGATTCAATCCCGGCAGCACTCTGGGAGCCTCCGGAAACGGCGCCCTGCGTATTGGCTCCATTGCAGTCAACACCATGCTGGCCGGTTGCACTGGTACTTTCGGCGCGATCCTCTACATGTGGGCTCTGAAGGGTAAGCCGGACGCTTCCATGAGCGGCAACGGACTGCTAGCCGGTCTGGTCATCGCCGGCGTGCTGGTTTGCCTCAGCGTGGCCTTTTTGGAAAACGTCTTGAAGATAGATGATCCCGTCGGCGCTATTTCTGTGCACGGGGCCAACGGCCTGTGGGGTGTGTTATCGGTCGGTCTCTTTGCCGATGGCACCAGCAACTACGGAGGAAGCTGGAACGGTGTCACCGGTTCGGTGACCGGCCTCTTCTACGGAGATGCCAGTCAGCTTGCTGCCCAACTCGTAGGAATCTCCACTTTGCTGGGTTTCGTTTTCACCTTCAGCTTCGTTCTGAACATGGTGCTTGAGTACTTTGTCGGCCACCGGGTTTCCGCGGAAACCGAGATGGCAGGCTTGGATATTCCTGAAATGGGCCAGCTTGGATATCCCGAGTTTGTCTTCCGTCAGGAAGCTCCGGCATTCCGCGAGTACCGCGAAGCTGCTGCAGTGTAGCTTGTAGTTTTGTTGCGGATTCATTAGGCAAGGCGCGTACTTTGTTTGTCCGCGCCTTGCCCTTTGCCATGTTAGAAATTCTATTTCCAGGGTAACCAGATGAAAAACACGATCACTGACAACAATGTGCCGGCAAACAATCATGTAAGTGGGGAGTCGCTTGCCCTGAAGCAGGCTATAACCCCATCGTTATCTCTCTCCTCTATTCCTTCCAATGCGCAGCGGTTGGTGCTGCGAATGTTCGCAGACCCCAGTTTGCTCGAAAAACAGGAGCGCACTGAACTGGTCGCACAACTGCGCGATTGCGTCGCGCAGCATCCCGAAGTTTCCGAACTCCGGGTGCTTTTTGGCATGGCTTTATGCGTGAACCTGGAAGTACAGCCGGCGATCGAGGAGTTGCGCACGGCTGTTTCACTCGACCCGCACAGCTTCATTGCCCATCTCAAGCTGGGCGAGTTGTGGATGCGATTGCGGGTCTGCAACAAAGCCGCAGAGCACACACACCAGGCTGCCAAACTGGCGCAAAACATGGCGCAGGCAGATCTGGCGCGCAAGCAGGCGGCGGCAATTCGCACCATGTTGCGCGAAGGTATTGAGCGCGGCGGCTATAAGACCCCTGGGCAATGGATCGCGCGCGCGTTCAGGCGCCTGGTGCGCAATCGCAGCGAGGCCTTGGTAACCCCACAGATCAGCTAACCATGCAGCCCACACTTCAGCTCGCACTGTTGCTGGCCATCCTGCTCGTCGCCTGCAAAGTAGTTGGCTCGTTATGCAGCCGCATTGCCATACCGGCAATTCTGGGAGAGCTACTGGTTGGTGTGGTGCTCGGCCCCGGCGCACTGAACCTGTTGCATATCCACCTGCTCGAGGGCGGGCAGGCCACCGGCGCACTCATGCTTCTGGCGCAGATCGGGGGCCTGGTGCTCATGTTCATCGCTGGCATCGAGACGGATATCGACCGCATGCGCGAAGCCAGCGTAACCGCCTTCGTGGTGGCCCTTTTTGGTGTGATCTGGCCGTTCGTGCTCGGGGCCGGGGTTGGGCACTTGTTTGGGTTGTCATGGAAAACTGCTTGCTTTCTCGGCGGCGCCCTGACCGCCACCAGTGTCTCTATCTCTGCCCGGACACTGATGGATGTTGGGCGCATGAACTCCGATGAAGCAACAGTGATATTGGGCGCCGCAGTCATTGATGACGTGATGGGTTTATTTGTTCTTGCATTTCTCGCGGCATCGAATACCACCGCCGGTATGGGGGCCTTTGGTCTGGGGCCGATGGCGAGCGTATGGTTGCAGCAAAAAATTCCACTGGCAGCGAGACATCCGCTGCTCGTACAAATGGTGGTCCTCTCCTTTTGCGTACTGGCGTTTTTTGGCGTGGGCTACGGCGCGGCCAAACGCTGGTTGGACCCGTTAATTGCCCGGTTGCGTCAGCTCTCTTCCACTGAGGCGGTTCCAAGTTGCGTGCTCGCCCTGGTTTTTTTGTACGCAATTTCTGCTGAGTGGTTGGGCAGCGTCGCCGGCATCACGGGGGCCTATTTGCTAGGCTATGTCTTCGCTGGATCGCAGTATAAAGCTGACGTCGAACGCAGCTTTTATGCCATTGGGCATGGCTTGCTGATCCCGTTGTTCTTCGTTTCCATTGGCCTCTCCAGCGACTATCGGGCGCTCTCCGGGCACTGGTTCATGCTGCTGATCGTGCTCCTGGTTGCCATCGTTGGCAAACTAGTAGGATGCGGACTCGCCGCCCTTGCCTCAGGCATGAACTGGGTGCGCAGCCTGCGCATCGGGTGCGGCATGATCTCGCGGGGTGAAGTGGGTCTTATCGTCACCGCCATGGGAGCCGCCTCTGGTATCTTTGGTAAATCTGAAGTCGCGGTCATGGTCGGGGTCGTGCTTCTGACCACGCTATTGACTCCCATCGCCTTGCGCGGGGCTTTCCATCTGAAATGCGCTGAAGATTATTACATCGACGACGGAACACCGGAACAAGAGCAAATTGAACTCGGCAGAGCAGCGGCGGCAGGTGGGCAGCAAGGCTCTGGCGGCGATGAAACGATCTCGGATGCATCAACAGTCGTGCCCACGGCTGAACTCAGTTTGTCATAACTCTTCCTTGGAAATCAGCAATTCTAAAGATCATGAGCCGCTAATACTTATGAACTTGAAGTGAACGGGAACCAAAAATTCTTATACTTTAGAATAGGCATGCTGTCCCATGCCGGTTGCTGCCCCACCTATACCATTGGATAGGTTCCAGCCGCGCCTTTTTCACGATATATTCCATCACGTTTTGAATACTATCTTGGTGTTCTTCATCAAGTTGCTGGAAACGCTATTTGTAATTGGTGCGGCGGGCTACGTCTTGAGCGTGATCCCTATCACCGCTTATCGGCTTTTTATGGTTTTGTTCGAGCCGGTAGGCCCAGACGAAGAAAGTCCCCCTGTTTCCGAGGCGCAACACAAGGTCTCCTGAGCTTTTTAACGTCCCAGCGAATGTTTCTCTAAAACATACAAGTACTGACCGCGTCTGTTCGATTGCGAAGCATGGGGGCAAAATCTTCCTACCGCACTTCGCCTTTCACAATGCGGACAGCGTCGGCCAGGCCGGGATCACGGCCTCCGTTCCGGGCGCTGCTTTCGTTCTCCGAAACCGGCATGGCATCTCCCTCACCCGGCGCCAGGAACAGGTTGCTCTCCAGGCCGTGCTGCTTGTCGTAAAGTTCGCGGTAACGTCCCTGCGCGGCATAGAGTTGCTCGTGGGTGCCGCGCTCGACAATTCTTCCCTGCTCGACCACCAGGATCTGGTCCGCGCGCCGTATTGTCGAAAGCCGGTGCGCGATCACAAAGGTAGTGCGGTCGCGCATGAGATACGAGAGTCCCTGCTGGATCAATTGTTCCGATTCCGAATCCAGGCTCGAAGTCGCCTCGTCCAGAATGAGGATGCGCGGATTCGCCAGAATGGCGCGGGCAATGGAAATCCTTTGCCGCTGTCCCCCGGAGAGTTTGACTCCTCGCTCTCCCACGACCGTGTCATACCGGTCAGCGAAGCTCTCGGCAAACTCATCGACGCGCGCGATCTGGCATGCGCGCATGATCTCCTCTTCGCTGGAATCGGGCCGCGAAAAAGCTACATTCTCGCGAATGGTGCCGTCGAACAAAAACGACTCCTGCAAAACCACGCCAAGCTGGGTGCGGTAAGAATCGAGCCGCACCGTGCTCAGGTCCATATCATCGACCGTTATGGTTCCCGATTTGGGCGTATGAAACGCCGCGATCAATCCAATCGTGGTTGACTTCCCCGAACCCGAGGAGCCAACCAGCGCGGTCACAGTTCCCGGTTCTGCCTGAAAAGAGACATCCTGCAAGACATTGCGGCTGCCGTCATAGCTGAAGCTCACGTCTTTAAATTCGACGTTGCCTGTGATGAGGAGCAAATTCACGGTGCGCTTTGGATCGCTGTCTTCCCGGTTCTCATTAAGAATTTCCTGGGTTCGCTCGAGACCGGCCAACGCCTCAGTGATTTGTGTGCCAATGGCGACAATCTGAACAATCGGCACCACTAAAAACCCCAGAAACAATACGTAACTGGTAAATTTACCAGGAGTCAGGGTGCCGGCCGCCATCTGGTGCCCCCCTACATACATAATCACCGCTCCCACAACGCCAACCAGCAAACTCGACGACAAACTCATCACCGAAGTTGCGGTGAGAGTGCGCAATACATTATCCAGCAACCGCTGCACGCCGGCTGAGAACACTTTGTGCTCGCGTTCTTCGGCATGATATCCCTTGATCACGCGCACGCCGCCCAACGATTCGGTCAGACGTCCCGTGACCTCAGCATTGATCTTGCCCCGTTCACGGAAAATAGGCCGTATGGTTCCAAAGGCTTTTGTCAGCGCAATTCCAACCACGAGCAGAGCGGCAAACGTCAGCAGGGTCATAAGCCGGCTGATGGAGAACAAAAAACCGAGCGCGATCGCCGAGGTAAGCAAGCCGCCCGCGAACTCAACCAGCCCGGTCCCCAGCAGGTTGCGAACACCCTCCACGTCGCTCATGATGCGCGAGACCAAGGTGCCGGTTTTGTTGGAGTCATAAAACGCAACCGGAAGCCGTCCAATATGTTCCTGCACTTTTCTGCGCAGATCGGCGATCAGGCGCTGTGCAGCCTTCGACAGCAGTTGCGTCAGCGTAAACGACGTGACTCCTTGAATCGCGGTTGCAATCATTACCACGAGCACTAGAGGTCTTAGCAACTCAACATGATGTTGAATGGCAACTTTATCGATCACGAATCGCGACGAATAAGGCAGCACCAGTCCTGAAATACGGTTGATGACCATGAGCAGAAAACCCAGCGCCAACAGGCCACGTCGTGGGCGGACCAGCTCCCATACAAAAGGAGCAATCGTACGCAAGGTTTTGCGGTTGAGCTTAGGCTTCGCTTTGGGCTTCGGATCAGGACTCATTTCGCTTTAGACTCGCAATCAATATGCTTTGCTTCATTTTCTCATGCGCCTTCCTACAAGGCGAATTCGCCCCCATGCGCAAGGACTCTGTGTCCCGTACAGCTAACATTCCGTAAATCAGAAATGATGAGGCAGGTTGCAGGGCCCCCTATAACAATGAAGACGTATAGGAGTACACATTTAGTGTCCATTTATTGAATCAAGGCGGGATGGCGGGCGTCGAGCCTTTCGACTTTAGATAAGAACCAAAAAACAAAGGCGGCTTTGCAGCCGCCTCGTTTTCGGGCGCGGATACGCTACTGGAACTTCAAAAACGAATGCTGGGACCAGCGGCGATCCGAAGGTTATTATGCACACCATCGCGGAAATACATCAGGTCACCTACCTCGGCACGGATTCCAAAAGGTCCGGCATAGAACTCAACGCCCCCGGCCGGATACACGACGCCGTTCACATTATTCCGGCGCAAACTATCCACCGAGCTGGTGAAGGTGCCGAATGTGGCCGGACGATTATCGAGACGGAAGTTCACAAAACCGCCTTTGATCGTTCCGAATGCCCGGATTGCTTCTCCGCCGGTCTGGAACTTAGGACCGAACAGACCATGCAAGATGCGTATGCCTGTGCGGCTAAAGCCCGTCGATCCCGTCGGAGACCCGGCAGGACCAAGAGTAAATCTCTCGGTAAAATTACGCGCGAAATCGTAGGACATCTCTCCTTCGAGTTGCACGTTGGGATGCACATTAACGGAAAGCCTGCCTCCCACTCCGAGGTTGTTGGTATCAGTTGGTGATAGCCGGACGAAATCGGCAAAAACGCCAACCTCCCCATGATTTTGCGCAAAAGCGCCAGGAACCACGTAGGCTCCTAACGCTAAAACCATGATAAATACAATGTTCTTCATTGCTTGCTCCCTGAAAAGTCTTGCTGCACCCACCCCTAAACCTGCTTACTCGGCCGAGAGCCAAAAAAAGGTTTTAAATGGGGGACACGAATGATGGGATGTCAGCTTTGCTTTTCGGGTGGGCTGCCGCTGGAAGAACTTGGTGGCGCAACTAGGCGCACGATGCCCGGGAGTGACAAACGGCGTCTACGATTCCGTGATCGCGCTCAGCATCCGGAAAAATTCTGGAAACGAAATACGTGCCGCATCGGCACCCAGGATTTCAGTTTCACCCTCGGCGCGCAAAGCAGCGACGCTGAAAGCCATGGCGATGCGATGGTCCCCATGCGAGTCAACCTTGGCGCCGTGCAGCCGTTGATTTCCGGGCACGCGCAAACCATCGGGGTATTCTTCAACGTTGGCGCCCATGGCCCTGAGGCTCTGCGCCACAGTTGCAATGCGGTCTGATTCTTTGACTCGCAGTTCACCGGCATCCCGGATCTCGATTCCTTCCGTGGTGTAGGGAGCGATGGCCGCCAGAACTGGAAGCTCGTCAATCAGAGCTGCCGACTGGCCGCCCGAGATCGTCGTGCCCTTCAGCCGTCCGGCTTCTACCTTCAGGGAACCACGCAATTCCGAGTTGGCTTCTTGCAAATCAAGCACGTGCACGCGGGCGCCCAGGGCCGCGAGTACATCGAGCAGCGCGGAGCGGGTGGGATTCAGGCCTACGTTCTCAAGCACCAGGCTCGATTCAGGAAAGAGAGCCGCGGCGCACATAAAGAATGCCGCCGAAGAGATGTCTCCCGGGATGGTGGCCCGCAGCGCATGCAACGGCTGCCGGCCTCGGATGCTGGCCCGGTTCTTCTCCTGCTGCACCTCGGCGCCAAAGGCCCGCAACGCCAGTTCGCCGTGATCGCGGGTCCGGACCGGCTCCTCAACCGAAGTTATTCCCTCTGCCAGCAGACCGGCAAATAGAATGGACGATTTGACTTGAGCACTGGCAACCGGAGTCTTGTACTCAATGGCATGCAGCGTGCCGTTCGCCCCGGTAATACGCAAAGGCGGGCGCTCACCTTCAGCAGAGGAAAATTTTGCTCCCATCAGGCTCAAAGGACGAATCACACGACCCATCGGACGTCGCGAGAGCGATTCGTCGCCCTGCATCTCACAGCTAAAACTCTGTCCGGCGAGAATGCCGGCCAGCATGCGTATTGTCGATCCGGAGTTTCCACAATCCAGAGACGCTTGCGGCGGATGCAACTCCAGCCCAAGCCCTTCGATCTCCACAGTGGTCTCCGTTTTCGTGACCTTGCAGCCTAAACCTTGCATGCAACCCAGCGTGCTGGCACAATCGGCGCCCGTTGAAAAATTCTCCAGGACCGTTTTTCCCCTGGCCAGTCCGGCCAGCATGGCGTAGCGATGCGAAATGGACTTGTCACCCGGAAGCCGCACCGTTCCCTGAACATTCTTTGCCGGGGGCACAATCACGCTATTTTGATCGCTCATGTCTGCTTTTGGTCCTCTGTAAATTCAAGATGCAGTGTTGCCTCTGGTTCCAAAAAAATATTGCACAGTATGAAGGCCAACTTTGTTTGTGTGATTTCATCTTACGACTGCAGCAAGGATTGAAGGAAGACGGCTCTAAACCGTACGCGCCACGTACCCCAGATCCCATAAGGACTAAGACACATGCTTCATCTGCTCTATCTATCCATCATACGTTCCTTTCTGATTTTTGTGGTGTTTGTTGGCGGCGCCCTTGCTCAAATGGGTGTAGACGGCGGCGCCGGCACCATCGGAGATCCGTCCGCTATGGGCCGGGGAATGACGCCATCCATGCTCTCCCGCAAAATGATACACAACTGCACCCTCAGCGGATTGATCCGCGATTCCAGCGGCAAGCCGGTCAAAGATGCCCGTATTGAAGTTCAAAATCGTGAAAATGGACAAATCGTCTTTTCCGGATATGCAAGCCCTAACGGCTCCTTCGCGGTTGCGAACCTTCCCACGGGCAGCTACGAAGTCGTTGTCTCTTCCGGCCTGACGGAGATCCGTGAACCTATTACCCTGGAAGGCGCCGACCAGGAAGTCTCTCTCCATCTGCCGAGCTACAACTCAGATCCCGGCGGCGATAAGAATTCGGTTTCTGTCGCCCAGATGCGCGTACCCGAGCGCGCCCGGAATGCTTTCCGCAAGGCGCAGGAAGCTATGCACAAGCAAAAGACTGCGGATGCCACAAAATATGTGGGTGAGGCTCTGCAGGCTTATCCCCGATACGCCGATGCCCTTACCTTGCGTGGCATTCTTAAGCTGGATGCAAAACAATATGAAGAGGCCAGCCGCGACCTCGAACAGGCAATTCAAGATGACCCCAATTATCCTCTGGCCTACATTGCGCTGGGTGCGACCTATAATCTTCTGTCGCACTGGGACGATGCGTTGCGTGTACTCTCCCGCGGCACAACTTTGAACCCTACCGCCTGGCAGGGATACTTCGAGATGGGCAAATCATTTTTGGCTAAGGGAAATTACCAGGCCGCCCTGCAGCAATTTGATAAGACCCAGCAGTTGCAACCGCAATATACGCTGGTTCATCTGGTCAAAGCTCACGCGATGTTGGGCCTGAAAAATTACACCAATGCCATGGCAGAGCTGGAAACCTACCTGGAACACGAACCCAAGGGTTCCCAATCAATAAAAAGGAAGCAGGTAAATCAGCGTTTATCCGCGTTTACCTGCAGCAAGATCTTTGCTTTTTTATTTTTCCAAGCGCTAACTGCCAACGCTCAGATCTGTTTTTCCAGGAATCCGCGCATGAGCTGCCCGGCTGACTCCGGTTGCTCGAAGGGCATATAGTGTCCAGCCGCAGGGACCAACGCAAACTGGCTTCCGGAGATCGCCCGATGCATGAGTTCTGCATCGGCAGGCGGCGTAAGCGTGTCTTCTGTGCCCGCTAATACCAAGACGGGAACATTGATGGTCCTCAACGTCGGAACAGAATCCGGCCTCGCGGCCATGCCGCGCAAAGCAGCACTGATGCCTGCCCTGGTCATGCGTCCCATCATGCGCCGGGCTTCGCTCACGCGATCTTGCCGGTTCCGGCGGGTGGTCTCTCCCAACAGCTTAGGCAACATGCTATCCAGGTAGTCATCTGGCCCGGAACGCTCCACTTCTTCAGCTGCTTTCAGCCGCGTCTGGCGGCCTTCATCGGTATCTGCCTGGGCCCGGGTATCGCATAAGATCAATGCCTGCACGCGCTCTCGATACCGCCGCCAGAATTCAAACAGAATGTATCCGCCGATTGATACACCGGCAAAACAGGTCCGTTGCACGCGCTCTGCTTCCAGGATTCGCACGAGATCGGCGGCATGTTTCTGCATAGTGGCCGGACCTGTGCCCGGCTGCGAGTCGCCATGACAGCGCAGGTCAGGCACAATCAGCCGGTAACGGGTAGCCATCTGCGCGGCGACGGGATTCCAGAAATCACGATTGCTGGGAAAAGGATGCAGCAACACCAACGGTGGACCTTCTCCGCGTGTGTCATAGAAAATCTCGGCATCTTCAGAGTAGATGTGCCCAGCCATGGTCTTCGAACGATATTTTACACACAGCGAGACTTAGGTCCCTGTGACAGGTGAACTGCCGGCGGGAGCAGTGGATTGCACGGCAGCGCTGGCCTGCGCCTCGGGCTCAGATGGAATCACAATGCAGCCAACCAGATATGCAATGACTCCAAATCCGCCGGAAAAGATCGCTACCAATAGCCATACGACGCGGATGAGCGCAACATCGAGGTCAAAATATTCGGAGAATGCCAGGGCCACACCGGCGATCTTGCGTCCGGCCAGTGGACGCATCAGACTTTTGCGCGCAGAAACCGCACCCACCCGCTTACCGCAATAGGCGCAAACATGGGCATCTTCTTGAATCACCTTGCCACAATAGTTGCAGTACATATCTCTCACCCCTTTTCATGGATATTACGCTTATGGGTAGCAAAAAGTTTCATCCGCGCCATAATTTTATTCCATCCGATAAGGGTCCTTCAGATACCGGCGCGCCGCTTCCGCGACCTCGGAATTGGCGTTTTGAGCAATCACGTCCTGATATTTCTGCCGCGCCAGGTCGCGTTTTTGCAGCAGATCGTACATTTCTCCCGCGCTCAACGCGGCGCGCAACCGCAGGTCCGCATCCGCATGCGCCAAGGCTAAAACCTGTTCATAGGCTTCGGCCGCGGCATCAATCTGGCGCTGTCCGCGCAGGGCTTCTCCCATGCCGTAATAAAGAAACTCCAGGTGGGGATCGTGGTATTGGTTCTTTTTCGCGTTTTCTCTCACAGACCTATAGGTGGCGATGCACTCCGGACCGCGTCCTGCGTCCCTGAGGATATTGGCCTCCTCCAGGGCAAACAGAAAGTTCCCCGGATACGCCTTGGCCAGCGAGCGCTGCACCGCCAGGGCCTCATCGTAACGCTGCTCGCGGCGTAGAAACAGGGCGAGCACGGTCTTAGCATCCACACCGGCCTCGCCTCCGCCGTTGGCCGCCTCATAGAGCTGCCGGATGCCCGTGGTTTTGTTTCCACTCTCACCAACAATATGGGCCAGCAGCCGCACGGCCCAAGGCAAACTGCCCACGATGTAGGAATGCATGCCAACCACGAGCTTGGCGTCGTTGTAGTTGGGATTTATCTCCAGCACCTTCTCATGATCATGGCGTGCGTCTTTGGCGCTGCCCAGCGCCGCAAACCATGATTTTTCCACCAATGCGGTGTAAGTCGACTGCATACCGCGAGTCACA
>QIAW01000637.1 GCA_003225655.1 Acidobacteriota bacterium | reverse complement strand
GCAGGTACTCTATCGCGCAGTGGATCGCATCCGGCGACCCTGAAAGCCCTCGTCGTTTCAGTGTCATTATTGCAGTACTGGTATTTTTGCCAGCGGCGCTTGCCCTACCACAAAGATCCATTGCCTTGCTGCAAATTCCGGCGACCACGAACGAAAACCGCGCCCCATCTGCCCCTCCGCAAAAACGTCCGCCACAGGCCAGGACGCAAGGGGAATACAACGATTACAACACTGCCTATGCGACCGGTGGCGCGCCTGCCATGGAAAAAGCGGCGAACGACTTCGCGGCGAAATATCCGGCCAGCGAGTTGCGCTCTTATTTGTATGCAAAGGCCCTGCACGACTACCAAAACGAAAATAATCCCGGCAAAATGCTGGCCATGGCAGAGAAGGTATTAGCGCTCGATCCCGATCACACCATCGCACTGGTGCTCACAGCAACCGTGCTCGCCGACAGCCTGAGCGATACCGATCTGAACCGCGATCAGAAAATCGCGCAGATCAAAAAGAACTCCACGCACGCGCTCGATACCGTGGATGCGGCCTTTGTACCGCCTGCGGGAGCTACCGCTGAAAAAATAGACGCCTACAAAAGCACACTGCGGTCGATGGCGCACTCGGCGCTGGGCATCATGGAACTGAAGTGTGGCGATAATTTCGCTGCTGAAAAAGACCTGCAAGCCGCTTCGGCTCTGAATAAGACCCAACCTGACCCTTATATCTGGTATCACCTTGCGCTGGCGCAGGATCACCAGAAGAAATATGCCGATGCGCTGGCTTCCGTTCGCCAGGCATTGCAGTACACATCCGGAAATCCTGACCTTGACAGCCTGGCAAAAGGTGAACAGGAACGGCTTATCAAGCTTACCGGCAAACCGGCGACGCCTTCTAAAGCACCGGATAAACCGGATCCTCACCCATAGAACCAGAGGACTCTCTGCCCGGAATGAGGGCAAACTTATACGGAAAAACGAGTATAATTTCTACCGCTATGTTAGGCGGACGCAGCAACGAACAGTGGATCGCGCAGTACTCCAGCAGCCATCAGCATCCCGTAAACCGGGCCTGTCACACCTTCGGCATTCCCACGATTGTCATCTCGCTTGCGCTTTTCCTGGCCGCCATCTTTATCCATTGGCTGTGGATCTACGCTCTGGCCCTCTTCCTCTTCGGCTGGGCGCTGCAATTTATCGGACACGCCTTCGAGCGTAAGGCGCCTGAATTCTTCCACGACTGGCGCTTTCTCTTTGTCGGCGTCCGCTGGTGGACAGCCAAGATGCGCGGCAAAGCATAAAGGCAGTACTCGGTGCTCAGTCGTCAGTACTCAGTAGTTTTTGCTCTCCTGGTTTTTAATCAGCATTCCGGAAAATTGTTCAACCACAAAGGAATATCCATGAAATTTTTTCTCCGTGGTTTCGTGATTCCGTGGTTCCGTGCCTCCGTGGTAAATCATTTTCTACGGAATTAACAGAATCTTCCCCGCCGTCATATTCGTCGCATACTGCTGCAAGCCGTGTGGCGTTTCTTCCAGGGGAAGGCGCGCCTGGAACTCGGTCTTCAATTCACTGGCAAGCAGTTTTTGTACCTCCCGCGCTGCCCTGATCTGGCTCACGATGCTGTGCTGCCGCAGCCATCCGCTCAGCCAGAAGCCCTCGACGTGCTTGCGCTCGAAGATCAGCGATGTTGGGTCTATCTGGCATGGCTCGAGTGCCAGTGCGCCGTATACCAGCAATCGGCTGCCTTTAGGTTGCGCGCGCAGCACGCGTGCCGTCATCTCGCCGGCCACTGCATCCAGGCCAAGGCTCGCCCCAAGCTGCCGGCAAAGCTCGCGAAGGTTGGTATCGAAATCCGGGTCGCTGCTGTTCAGCACATGCTCGGCGCCGATGCCGCGCAGCAACTCGACCTGCTCGGCGCGGCGCACTACGTTGATCACCGGAATGGAAAACTTGCGTGCCAGCCGCACTATCATGCGTCCCAATGCGCTCGCGGCCGCGGTTTGAACAATTGCTCTGTCGCCTCTGCGCCGGGCTTCGTTCACCAGCGCCCAGGCAGTCATGGGATTCACCAGCATGGTAGCGGCCTGCTCCATATTTACGTCTTTGCGCAGCGGCACGCATGCCTTCGCAGGAGTTACCAGATATTCTGCCCAGGTGCCGCCCGCAATCTTCGCATCAGCCGCATGGCAAGCCACGCGCTTTCCCATCATCAAACGCCCCATCAGCCCGCCGCCGGTTGCAACTACCGTACCGCTGCCTTCAAATCCTGCAATCGCCGGAAGCGGTTTCTTCATGCCGTAGAGACCGCTGATGAACATGACGTCTGAAGGATTGATGGGCGCCGCCGCCATGCGCACCAGCACCTCTCCTGGATTGGGACGCGG
>QIAW01000636.1 GCA_003225655.1 Acidobacteriota bacterium | reverse complement strand
CGACCATATCACCCAGGAAACCGTTGGCGGTTTTCTGGAATCGAGCGACTACTACACTATCGATGTTGCCGCTGCCATTGGCAAGCCGGCAGCCGGTGACAAGGTAAGCGCGTTTCTCGATCGGCACCCTGAGCTTTTTCAGCGCATAGACCTGCCCGGCCAGGAGCGTCCGTTGACAATATCCCGCGCCGAAGCTACCAAAACGGCCAATCAGTACCTGTTCGCCGCTCAGGAAGCCGGGCGCATTTACCGCCATATCGCAAGCTCCAAAGACACACGCAGCTTCATCACCGAGGTTTCCATGGATGAGACCGATAGCCCGCAGACGCCAGGCGAGTTGTTGGTAATCCTGGCTGCGCTGGCAGACGAAGGCATACCGCTGCAGACCATTGCGCCCAAGTTCACCGGCAGATTCAACAAGGGCGTGGATTACGTCGGCAACGTCGCCCAATTTGAGATCGAATTCCGCGGCGACCTTGCGGTCATCGCCCACGTGGTCAAGACCTACGGATTACCTGCTGAGCTGAAGCTTAGCGTCCACTCAGGGAGCGATAAGTTCTCGATTTATCCGGCGATCCATCGGGCGTTGCGCGATACCGCTGCCGGAGTCCATGTAAAGACCGCGGGAACAACCTGGCTTGAGGAGCTGATCGGATTGGCCGAGGCCGGAGGCGACGGCCTGGCGCTTGCCAAAGAAATTTACGCTGAGGCGTATGCCCACCGTGAGGAGCTGTCTGCGCCCTATGCAGCGGTCATCGACATCGATGTTGCCAAACTTCCCTCGCCAGACCAAGTGAACAATTGGTCACCAGAGCAATATGTGAACGCCCTGCGTCACGACCAGAGATGTCCGGAGTTTAATCGGAGCTTGCGGCAACTGCTGCACGTCGGCTACAAGATCGCCGCCAACCTGGGCGGCAGATACCTTGACATGCTGGATGCTTGCGAAGAGTCAATCTCACGAAACGTCACCGCAAATCTTTATGAACGGCACATCAAGCCGATCTTTCTGGGCAAACAGGCTGCCTGAGGCAGTGTATATTTGACAGGAACGCGAGTGCGCGCGTTTTTTGATCCATAGATGTGAGAGGAGACCCGTATGGCGACTGTTGCCATATCAGCACAAGGACTGTCTGGACTGGTACCGCAATACGAATTTTTCGTGGGCATTGATTCCGATGGCTGCGTCTTCGACAGCATGGAAATCAAGCACAAAGAGTGTTTCTGCCCCCAGATCATCAAATATTGGGACCTGCAATCGATTTCCAAGTACGCTCGTGAAGCGGTTGAATTCATCAATCTTTATTCCAAATGGCGGGGAACCAACCGCTGGCCGGCGCTCATCTCAACCCTCGATCTTTTGCGCGAGCGGCCGGAGGTAACCAAACGAGGCTCACAGGTTCCGCAAGCTCTGAGAGTGCGTGAGTTCATCGCTTCCGGCAAAGCACTGAGCAACGACGGGTTGAAGGCTTACATGGCCGATCATCCTGATGCGGAACTCGACCATGCTTTGCAATGGAGCCAAGCCGTAAATGACGCCGTGGCGGATATTGTTCACAACCTGCCCCCGTTTCCCTATGTTCGCGAGAGTCTGGAGCTGTTGCAGAAGAAGGCCGACGCCGTGGTGGTCTCAGCTACTCCAACCGAAGCGCTCATCAAAGAGTGGAGAGAGAACAAGATTGACAACTATGTTCGCGCTATCGCCGGACAGGAGCTAGGCACCAAAAAGCAGCACCTCAAGATCACTACCGCGGGAAAGTATGCGCCCAATCACGTATTGATGATCGGAGATGCTATCGGAGACCTGGATGCGGCTCGCGCCAACAATGCGCTCTTTTTCCCCATTAATCCCGGACATGAAGAAGAATCCTGGGAACGCTTTCATAAAGAGGGGCTGCGAAAGTTTCTGGCGGGTGAATTCGCGGGCGCGTACGAAACGGCGCTGATTGCTGAATTTGATAAACTCTTGCCATCCAATCCCCCCTGGAAGCGGCAGGCGTAACGAGCAGAGAAGCATAATGACCATAGGAAGAGGGGCGGCTAACAAGTACCTCAGCGGTGACGATCTCCGCCAAATTGTTACCCAGGCATTCGAATCGCACAAACTCGAAGGCAAGCGTGTCATCATTCTCATACCCGACGGCACGCGCACCATGCCCATGCCGCAGATGTTCGCGCTGTTCCAGCAAATCCTGCGGCCGCGGGTCAAAGCCCTTGACTACCTGGTTGCCCTGGGTACGCACCCCATAATGGGTGACCAGCAACTCAGCAAACTGGTGGGACATCAGGTTGTCAACGGGAAGTGCGGCGACACGAATGTTTTCAATCACCACTGGGAAGACCCCGCGACCTTTGCGAACCTTGGCACCATCCCCGCCGCCGAAATAGCGAAAATCACCAGCGGCCGAATGTCGCAGGATGTTCCCGTCACCCTTAACAAGCTGATCCTCGATTATGACCACATCATCATTTGCGGGCCAGTGTTTCCCCATGAAGTGGTTGGATTTTCTGGCGGCAACAAGTACTTCTTTCCCGGCATTGGCGGCGCAGAGATCATCAATTTCACGCACTGGCTGGGAGCAGTCATCACCAATTACGAGGTGATTGGGGCAGGATACACTCCCGTGCGCGCGGTCATTGATCGGGCGGCATCGCTGATTCGCGTGCCCACCACCTGCTTCGCGCTTGTGGTCACCCACGACGGTCTGGCCGGTCTTTACTATGACACCGCGCCCGAAGCATGGAAGGCTGCATCGGCACTTTCGGCCCAGATCCATATCAAGTGGGTAGATAAACCCTACAAGCGCGTGCTCTCGGTCATGCCGGAGATGTACGACGATCTCTGGACCGCCGCCAAAGGCATGTACAAGATGGAGCCTGCAGTCGCCGATGGCGGTGAGGTGGTGATTTACAGTCCGCATATTGATGAGGTCAGCTACACCCACGGCAGGCTGCTTGACGAGATCGGCTACCACTGCCGCGACTACTTCATGAAACAGTGGGATAAGTTCAAACGCTATCCCGGTGGGGTTGTGGCGCACTCCACGCACGTGAAGGGTTTGGGCACGTATGACGCTGCCACCGGTGTGGAAAAGCCGCGCATCCAGGTGAGCCTGGCGACGCGCATTCCCGAGGAGCGCTGCCGCCGCATCAATCTCGGTTATATCGATCCTGACACTATTAAGATGGATGTGTGGCGCAATCGCGAACAGGAAGGCGTGCTGCTTGTCCCGCGCGCCGGTGAAACTCTATATCGCTTGAAGCAGAAGGGCGCGACAACGGCGTCCTAAGGAACAGGAGAAGCGCAACGTGGCATCGAAAATCGGAGTCGTCGGACTGGGTGTAATGGGCGC
>QIAW01000635.1 GCA_003225655.1 Acidobacteriota bacterium | reverse complement strand
AAGGATCAACCTGCGTGCGCATCGGTATGGCCATTTTCGGCGAACGGCCAAGGCACTGAGACCTAATTGCAAATTTACAGATTGTCATTCCGTTTCTAAGTCTGGAGGCCCTAATGCGGACGAATGGTGGGATGGAGCGCCTGGCTCGGCAAAGGCGGACGTGAACATGCGATCTTTCCGAACGTTTGTCACCAAAACAGGCCGAAAACAAACGATGCAGGTTCCGCCCGCTTGAAATCATAAGCAGTCCACGGCCTCGCGGGAAGAATCGCCTCCGGGGGCCCAAGCCAGTTCTACTGTGTTTTCTTGCTTTCTGCCACCGCCGCGGCCACAGTGATTTGGCCGCTCGAGGTGCCGATCACCCCGGTGCGGTTATCCCGAACAGCAAAACGGAGCTGATATTTCCCCGGAGGCAGTGCGAGCTGGTTCTGGCAGGGAAAGCCGCTCTTCAGGACTTTCTGATATGTTTCAGGCTTCAAAGCGAACTGTTCGCTGGCGATCACCGAGTTTGCGGGTTTGCCCTTTTCGTTGAACGCTTGCACGATGCAATCCATATCAGCGTGTTGCAGGCCATCATCGCCCGGTTCAATTCTGACCGTGTGCGGATCTACGGCATAGTTAATGGTGACCTTGTTCTGGCTTTTTTCTGAGGGCGGCATGACGGCCGCCTCGAAAAACAGACCAGTCGAAAGCGGGCGATCAAGAGTCAGAGCATTAGCGAGGTCGCGGGCGCGCTGTTTGGGGTTTGTGCTGATGATGGCCTGGGGTTCGGCGGCGTAGTATCCCAAGCGGTGGCGCAGCTTAACGCCGGCACGGCCAACTTTGATCTGCAGTTTGCGGAACTTTCCATCCCAGGTTTTGTTTTCTGGATAGTAGCCCAGCATGTAGTACGTAGAGCCATCGTTCATGCCATCACGAATGGCGCCATCAATGTCATTGCGGTTGTAGTAGGCCTTGCCGCCGGTATTTTCCGCCAGCAGATTCATGGTGTCATGGGAGGCGGTAAGGTGGTGCGATTCCTGCATTAATGTGCGGCCAAAGTCAGCTCCATTGCGGCTGATGTTGCCCTGCCGTTCGGCGCTGAAAGCGGTGTAACCGGCGAGCCCGCGCGCATCCACCGGATAGATGGCCACCTGGGCATCGGTCAGGATTTGCGCCGACTTGGCGACCTTGGTGCTGTGGTCCTCAATGCCTTCGAAATCAGCCTCCTCATCTGGAGCGAGCGTAGCGTTGGGATTGATGGAGAGAGGAAATCCTTCAGAGATCCAGAAAAGGTTTTTTCTGCCTTCATACCCCGAGAGCGAGCGGGCCAGGTCTTGCAGCGCCAGCAGAGTCTCATCCATCCGCATGGTTCTTCGGGTGCGTTCCATTTCGCGCGCTCCGTTGCTTCCGCGTCCCCCCGGAGTTGCCGCCATGGGATTATCGAGCAACATGGAATATTTAATGTTCGTGCCCTTGACCGCCTGCTTGAGAGCGCCGGCATCGGTGGTAAAGTCGTGGATCAGTTTGAGGTCATCGGTGAGAACGTAGACGGCCGTGGGTTCATTGGGCGGCAGGCTATCCAGATAATGCAGCACCTGGGAGCGCGCATAGGATTGGTCCATGAGCGAGGTATTCAGTGTGTCGAGCAAAATTACATTCAGCGCGCTGCTCACGCCAAACTGCGGAATATTGGTGAATACATTTGGCGGCAGCTTGGGCAATTGAAACTTAGGATCGGGCGGTACAGGATGCTGGAAGCCAAAGGCGCGCACCCTTTGCGGCTTGCCATCTTCGAGCACGGTGAAATCTTTGGATTCGAGATCGGTGACGGGGTGGCCCTTGGCATCAGTCGCAACCACATCAATCGTCACCAGGCGCGTGTGAACATTGATCACCGTGCCCGACTCAAAGGGCGCCGAGGGCGAAGTGCTCTTGACCTCTGCTGGCTGCTTGCCGGCAGTTGACTGCGCGTTAGTGGATGGCGCGGCAGGAGATGGCGCCGCAGCAGCCGGCGACTGAGCTGGCTTGACTTCTGGAGCCGCGCTTTGCGTTTGCGCTGGCGAGGCAGCGGCGCCCGCGTCCGATGAAACCTGCAGACCAGGATTGGCGCTGGCCAAAAGCGCTAAGCACAAGAGAATCAATAAGATAGAGGATAACTTGGACAAGGGACGATACTCCTTGAGCGTTCAAACCCAAACCATGGGAAAAAGTAGTGTTCCGTTTCTAATTCCCTCAGTCTTCGGAATTTGAGACTGCTTCATTCGCACCACCTAAATATATACGCGATTGCATGCGAAATTGTGTGACGAACCGGGCAAATCTTTTGTAAGAGGCGGAAGCTAAGCGGTGTGGTCTACCGCCCGATGAACGTGATCGATTGCAGATGGCATTTCTCAAGAAAAGTTTCCCAATTCGGTGCCCTGAGTAATCTTGACTTTCCGGGCACTCTGGGTTGGAATAGGGCTGCCCTCTGACCATACCCACCATTGATGTCCAATAACACGCTGTTGTCGGGTCTAGGAGAGATCATGAATTGTTCCCGAACCGTACCGGATTCGAGTAACATCGAGTGCCGTTTTGCAATCCGCGCTTTGATTCTCATCTTCTTATTTGTCTGCCTGCTTGGTTGGCCGCAAGGCGCTTCGCCCGCTTCTGGCAAGAAGGGCGCGTCGAAAAATACAGGGAACAAAGACCAGAACGGGCCACAAAAGAAGGCTCTTTCGCAAGCTCGAGGCGTACAGCTAGACGCTCAAGAAAACGATGAAGATGACCCTGACTTGCCTCCGGCGTTTCTGGGGAAAATCGATAAGAAGACTTATCTCAAGTTGCGTGAGGAATACTTTGCGCGCATCCGCGGTATTGATTTGAACAATCCGCCGGACCCCCGCATTCGCATGAATGCGATCCGTACGATGGAGGAGCAGGAACAGCGGATCTATAGAGGCCCAGGCGACTCTGCGGCAGCAACCGGAGGAACTATTTCGCCATTCTCCCCTCTCAGTTCTACCACCTGGACTGAACTAGGTCCCTCCCCCATTCCCAACGGGCAGACCGGACCCTCAGTTGCAGTCAGCGGACGGGTCGCGGCTATCGCCGTTCATCCCAGCAATCCTAACCTTATTTATGTGGGCGCCGCCCAGGGTGGGGTATTTCGCTCATCAGATGGCGGAGCGACCTGGACGCCAATCATGGATAGCGCTCTCTCTCTGGCGGTTGGCGCCATTGCCATCGCTCCCTCTCAACCTTCCACCATTTATGTTGGGACTGGCGAGGCAAATTTGTCGCTCGATAGCTTCTTTGGGGTCGGTGTGTACCGCATTGATAATGCGGACACCAGCCCAGTGCTGGTTGGGCCTCTTAATAAAAACGGAAGCAATGCCGATATTTTTACGGGACGGGCCATTTCGCAAATCCTGGTTCATCCTGCCGATCCCAATACAATTTTTGTCTCGACAACTTCCGGCGCCTCGGGCCTCAATGGAGGTTCTTTTTCCTCTCTCCCGGCACGAGGTCTCTACCGTTCCACGAACGCCGCCGGCCCGGCAGGATCGGTCACTTTTACCCAATTGACAGTCGCTACGGCCAGTAATAACCGCAGCATCACAGATATCGCCATGGAGCCAGGCAATCCCGACAATATCGTGGCAGCAGTTTTTGGGAATGCAGTCGCCGGCGACGGCGGCTATTACCGCACTGCGAATGCTTCGGCAGTAACGCCTAGCTTTACGCAGACGTTGATATTGAACGCCGTCACCATGAAATTTGCCATCAACAAAGTGGGATCCACAGTCACAGTGCTGGCCGGCAGCGGCGATGGTGGCGGGGCAACAGGTACTTTGCGGATTTCGACGGATGGAGGCGCAACGTGGAACACCCCGGTTCCCGCAGCCACTGGCTATTGTGCTGGGCAATGTTTCTACGATGCGCCCGTTGCCATTAAACCAGACGATGCCAATACGTTTTTCATCGGAGGGCAGGCAGGAAGTTTGGCGCTGCAAAAGACTATCAACGGCGGCAGCACATTTACAAGCCCTAGTGCCTCCCTGCATGCCGATACCCATGTCATTGTGTACGCGCCCTCCGACTTTACGGTCATGTATGAAGGCAATGATGGGGGCATCTGGCGCTCCGCTGATGGCGGCGATACGTGGACCAGCCGCAACACAGCAGGCTTCAGAGCCACACAATTCGAAAGCCTGGCATTGCATCCTCTGGACCGTGAGTACATGATTGGCGGCACGCAGGACAACGGCACAGAATTCAGGAAACCAGATACGACCTGGACCCGCGCTGATGGCGGCGATGGCGGTTATACCTTAATTGATCAGAATGCCGCTGACACGACCAATGTCACCCTGTATCACACGTACTTTAACTCCTCGGGTTCACAAATCCTGTATGCCCACGTCTCCGGCACAGCGAACGCGGTGCCCGGAGGCTGGACGCCTTCAGGATGCTTTGGCGCCGTCTCACACAATGGCGTCACTTGCTCAGACTCAGTGATGTTCTATGCCCCCATTGCGCGCGGACCGGGGAGTCCGAATACGGTCTATCTTGGCAGTGATCGCCTGTATCGCTCGGCCGATGGTGGCGCTAACAATACGGTGGTAAGCCAGGCGCCGATCATAACTAGCGTTCCAATCAGCACAATCGCCATTGCCCCACAAGATGACAATTACCGCATTGTCGGACTAAGGAATGGCAAAGTCTGGGGCACGACCACCGGCTCCACAACTCTAACGGACATCACGGGTTCCATTCCGGCCGCCTACGTCGCACGAGCAATGATTGATCCCAATAACAAAAATACCGCTTATGTAACCCTTGATAACTATGGTTTGCCTGCGGGCCAGCACGTGTGGAAGACTACCAACCTGAATGGCGCGCCACCGACGTGGACAGCCTCAGGCAACGGCATTCCCGATGTGCCGGTCAATTCTATCGTGATCGATCCTTTCAGTTCCAATGCCCTATACGCAGCGACCGACATCGGTGTTTACTATTCCAACGATAGCGGCGCCACCTGGAACCCCTATGGAACGGGGCTTCCACGAGTTGCATGTTTCGACATTGCGATCCAGAGTCCCAACCGCGTGCTGCGCGTTGCCACGCATGGTCGAGGCATTTGGGAAATTGCGACTGCGCCGCTCCCGACAAACACCGCCGTGTTGTCCTCGCTCAATCCATCGGTTTTTGGCCAGCCGGTAACCTTTACCGCGAACGTGACCATAACCGGTGGCTCTGGAGTGCCGACCGGAACAGTACAATTCCAAGATGGGAGCAGTAACCTGGGTGCGCCGGTGACGCTGAGCAGTGGCAGCGCCAATCTTCTCACTTCGGCGCTGACTGCCGGAACGCACAACATTACTGCCGTTTACAATCCCGACAGCGGTTTTGCCAGCAGCACCGGCTCTCTGCCCACCCAAACAGTGAACAAAGCGAATACCACCACGATGGTGGCTTCCAACAACAATGCTTCAACATTCGGCCAGTCGGTTACTTTTACCGCTACAGTAACCGTGAATTCGCCGGGCGCGGGAACAGCTACA
>QIAW01000638.1 GCA_003225655.1 Acidobacteriota bacterium | reverse complement strand
CAATGATTTTGGCGCTTATGAAAACGTCCATGCCGGCGAGTTCCACCGCTGCGAGATCACTGAAGCCCACGACTACGACCTTGTAGCGCGACTGGTGTAACCGGCGCAGGTCGACGCAGAATCAAAACGGGAGAAAAGCCTTGCAGCTACTTCCCTCCCGATCTTTCGCCTCTCATTTCCAATCACGCTTGGTTCGGTGCACTACTTTACGAGATTGAGGCCCACTGCTCGAAGCACGATCTTGTCAGTCGTGTCGCCGAAATTGAGACGCAGGCTGAGAAGCACGGAGCCTTTTTCCGGGTTAACCAGCGTCGGTTGGCTATTTACACAAACCGGACCGGCAGCGTTGAGATGGGTTGGATCATCCAGCAGGACAATCGCGGTGGCCGGAGGGTTCTGGACTTGTGCCAGCCGCGTTTGGCTAATGAAGCTGCGCGGGTTGGAATTCTCGTAGCAGACGCGCACGCCGATGATCTTGAAACCCGGCGGGACTTCGAGCGCGGTTTCAACCACTTTATTTCCTCCACCGTCAGCTTCATCGCCGAGAGTTGAAGAACCGATGATCAGGCCGCTCAATCCGCCGCCAACACCGGAGTTGACCGCATTAAATGATGTCTGGACGCTGGGATCGCCGGGCAGAAATACCAGGTGGTCGATCCACATGATGTGTACCCTGTCACGGTCGTTATCATGATCGGGATCGAAGGCGGGGCGCGCCTGCGCGGCCGCGAGCGAACGCGCAAACAGCAAAGCTATTCCCAGAGAAAGCACGTACATCAGCTTTCTCTTGTCTCTGGGGGTTGGTGATACGGATTCATTGTTCCTGGGCAGACTCATAATTACTCCTTTTTGAAGTTGTACTGATGGCAGATAGTGAGCTATCCGGGAATTTCGTTTCAGCCTGGCCGCCAAGGAGGAATCGTCAGGCGCCAAAGGCGGTCAGAGCCGTTTGTGCGTTTCAGGTTGATTCTGCTTTTCAGCACGTATCGTTTAGCAAATTGATATTGAACTAACCGTGTGCGGGAATTAGAACGTAGAGTGCAAAATTTTGCGCACAAACGACAAAGGAGATCCATGGTGAAGTTCCGGCAACTCTTGATGGTATTTATGGCGATAGCGATGAAGTGCGTGCTTGGGGTCGAGGCACCCGCTCAAAGTACAACTCCCGCTCCCAGTGCGGCGGAGCCCTCGGCAGCTACAATTCCTGAAGCAAAGCCGGCGACGGAAGCAATCAATCTGCCGGGCAAAGGACTGGCACAACATCCGTTTGTCTATTGTGGCGAGTGGGATACGCGCAAGCCGGAGCAGACCATTTTCATCGTGCGCAACGGAAAGGTTGTGTGGAGCTACTCCATCTCTAACAAAGAAGAGCTCGATGATTGCACCATGCTTACCAACGGCAACATCGTCTTTGCCCGCAGGACAGGCGCCAGCGAGATCACACCAGAGAAGAAAATTGTCTGGAACTATGACGCACCCGAGGGCACCGAGGTTCACACCGCGCAGCCCATCGGCAAAGACAAGGTGCTGATTATGCAGAACGGAAATCCGGCGAAGCTCAAGCTCATCAACAAAAAGAGTGGCAAGGTCGAAAAGGAGCTCACGCTGCCGACGCGCGATCCTAACCATGTCCACGGACAGTTCCGGCATATTCGCATGACCAAGGCCGGCACCTTTCTCGTGGCCCACCTCGACCTGGGGAAAGTCGTCGAGTACAGCAAAGACGGAAAAGAACTCTGGTCGATACCCGCGCCCTCGGCATGGGCGGCTGTGCGGCTGAAGAACGGCAACACGCTGATCAGCGGAAACCAGAATGGATGGGTGCGCGAGGTGAATCCCAAAGGCGAGACCGTATGGGAGATCAACAAAGACGATCTGCCCGGCATTTCTCTGCACACGGTGCAGGAGGTCGAGCGCCTGGCCAACGGCAATACCCTGATCAACAACTGGATTGGCGGCGTCAAGAAGCCGGATTGGCCCACCGTTGTCCAATTGATCGAGGTCACGCCTGATAAGAAAGTTGTCTGGGCTCTGAAAGACTGGGATACGTTTGGCCCCGCGTCATCAACCCAGCTTCTCGACCAGCCGGGTGTCCCGGAGAAGGGCGACCAGCAGCGGTAAGCCGCTCACTTGGCCGGAAGCCTGGTTTGGAGAATCCGGTAGTGAGGAGAGAGGACCTACAGCGTTTTGGGCGAAGATTTTCTTACGGGCGCTGATGAGCAGTTCAGGTGACTGGAAGTGAAGGAACATCCCAAGCCTATTGGTTCGCTGCACTCAGGTAAACAGACCGATTT
>QIAW01000126.1 GCA_003225655.1 Acidobacteriota bacterium | reverse complement strand
TTAAAGGTTTTGGAAAGCGTGTAGTTGATGTTGAAGCCCCATTTCCAATTTTGGCTGCCGGTGGGGCGCTTAGCGATGCTCACCAGCAGCGCGTCGTACCAGGTCTTGGCAGAGGACTCGATGTTGGTGACTTGGTCGCACGTAGGATCTGAAGCCTTCGTGAAGCAGGCACTAACATTCTTTCCGCTGGCCGGATCGATGATTGTGCAGGGATCGATACTGTTCGGGCAGCTCAGGAAATTCGCGTCCGCCCCTTTGGGTAGTTGCCTGAGGAAGCGGCCGATGAGGAAACGCGACCCAAAGTTGTGGACGGCGTCAGCAGAAACAGTAAAGTTCTGCGCCACCTGCTGTTGCACGCCGAAGGTGAACTGCTGCACGTAAGGAGTGGCGGCATGATTATCCATCACGTTGACGCCTACGCCAAACACCGCGGGTGTGCCGACAAATGGGTTGGCCAGAGAGGGCGTACCGGCATCGAATATCGCGCCCGGTAAGCTGCAATCGCCTTTCGGTTCATTGCTGCAATTTGAGCCACCGAAAGCTCCGAGCGGCAGAATGCGACCGTTCAGCAGAACCTCTAGGATCGGCGCCTCCAGCACTACGCGGTCATAGTAGATGCCGTATCCGCCACGCACCACGGTACGGCCACGGCTGAGCGGGTCCCAGGCGAAACCGAAGCGCGGAGCAAAGTTCTTGTATTTGGCCGAGGAATCGTGCGGCCCGATCACGTTGCGAATGTACTCGCAATTGGCGTTGCTCGCGTCGGTCGGGTCAGGGCAGGAGCGGTTTTGGTTGGTCTCGGCCAGGATGTTGAAATCCACTTCCCAGCGCAATCCCAGATTCAGGGTAAGGTTGTGCGCGGCTTTCCAATCGTCCTGCACAAACAAGCCCATGTAAGTGTTGCGGGAGGTGGGCGCCGTCGGCGGGCGCTTAGGCGCGGCGCTTTTCAGGGCCACAGCGATGGGGATGTCCGTGTCGTCGCATGGAGTGGCAGCGGAACAAGGCGTGCCCGTATGGCGATTCTCCGAGGCGAAATCCTCGGTAGTGAAAATTGTGCCGCTGCCGAACAGATCGAAGACCACGCCGGCGCCGGAGTTCTGCCACTCTCCGCCCATACGCAGCGTATGTTTGCCCCGCACCCAGCTATAGGTATCGCGCAGTTGGAAGCGGTTGAGCGGCGTTTGCTGCGGAATGCGGAAGTTAGCGCCATCTTGCAGCGAGGGGAACCGAATTTCGTTACCGGCAGCCAAACCGCTGGGGTTGGTGGCGGGATCGTTGGGGCTAAATGCGGGAATCTTGTTGAGGAACGTATCCACGTGAAAAGTCAGATTGTTGATCTGTGTGGAGGAGAAGATGCGGTTCCATGCGGCAACCAATGAGTTATAGCGGTTGAACGAAGTCTGGCGGTTGGCAGCGCTGCCCGCCGGCTGGCGTAAGCTGCCGTTATCGATATCCAACTCGCGTTCAAAAGCGTAGCGCACGAAAATCTTGTCGTTATTAGTAACGTTGTAGTCGGCGCGGGAATTGATAAGAAAATCGTGATAAAACGCCGGCGCGAACGTCGGATCCACCGTGTCGGTCGCGAAGTTACGGAAGCTAACAGGCACGGCGTGATTTTGATTGCGATACTCGGCAGAGACGAATCCGAAGAATTTGTCTTGGATAAACGGTCCGCCTACCGAGCCGCCGACTTGCTCGCGGGTAAACGGGGGCTTGGTGGAGAGCAGGGCGGGCGTGGCTTGTAGCACTTTGCTGCGCAGGTAGCCGAAGCCATCGCCGTGCCAGGCATTGGTGCCCGACTTGGTGATGATGTTGATGATGCTGGTGGCTGATCGGCCTACTTCCGCGGTGTAGCGGTTAGTAGCGATCTGAAATTCCTGATGTCGGCGCCATCCACGCTGATGTTGCCTCCGCGGCCGAATCCGCCGGCGGAAGAGACCTCCAGTGTCTGGGTCTTGGTGGGGTCATAGTTGGTGGCCGGACGATTGCCGGGCAACAGAAACGCCAATTCCAGGAAATTGCGGCCGTTCAGCGGAAGGTTCTGCACCGTGGCAGCAGAGATCTGGCCTTGCACCTCCGACTGCGTCAACTCTACTTGGTTCTCGGCGGTCACCGTGACTACTTCGCCTGCCCGTGCCACTGAGAGCGGCACGTCTAGTGTGGTCGCGTGGCCCACTTCCAGGGTTACCGACTTGGCCTCGGCTTTGGCAAAACCGGCGGCTGAAACCCCGACCGAATATGCGCCGGCGGGCAAGCTGACGAAGTTGTAGCGCCCATCGCTGCCGGTGGTCTGCTCGCGAGTCTCGCCGGTGGCCGCGTTGGCGAGCGTGATCTTGGCGCCCGTCACCAAGGCACCCTGCGGATCGGTGATGGTCCCGTTTAGTGAAGCAGTGGGCAACTGCGCCCACAGAACCGTGCCGCAGAGAAGAAGAGCGACAAGAAGATAAAACACCAGCCTGCCACGCATACCAGCCTCCTGGAAATCCGTCTATCTGTTAAGGATTGCTTGGAAGTACCCCAGCAATTTAGTTGGCAATCGTAGCTTTGCGAGTCATCAGTGTCAACACTTTTGGCTTGTGCGTGCGCATATGGAATTTGAGATAACATCCAATACAGCGATGGAAACGGCAGCCAAGAGTTCGTCTGCTGCGTGGCAAAGCGCGCTGTTTCGAGAGGCCTTCAGCGTGAGCGGCGGCGCTGGTTTTGGGCTGGAAGCGGCCGCGTTTTCTGCCATGCTCGAGGAGGTCTGCCGCAAGTATTTGCCCGCCGGCGCCGCCGAAAAGGAAACTCGCGCTTTTATCGAAGGACTTCGCCTCAGCGAATT
>QIAW01000633.1 GCA_003225655.1 Acidobacteriota bacterium | reverse complement strand
TGCGGCAACCGAAAGAATAACGATGTTGTACGCCGTCCACACCGTATTCATTAGCACGGTGTCATGGTGATAGGGGTCTGACACAAAGCGGTGGGCTGCCATCACCAGGCCGGCGATGTTGAAGGCCAGCAGAAGCAGAAAAGGCCAAGCGATTCTGCGATCGAAGTACGATCTGCGAACGATCCCGCCTTTACTGGTGACGTTGAACTTCCCAAGCCTGGGATTTATGAGGGCCAACACCGTCGGAAAGAGAATGTATGGTGCCAGCACTACCTCATAGATTTCATTCCAGAATGAAAATCGATGCCGCCCCTGCACGCGCGAGTTCGTCATGTTGGAAAGCACAATGTGCGGAAGCGCGTACGCGAACACAGCCAGGGAATAGCCGTATATGTTCACCACCCCGAACATCAGATAGACCAGCGGAATGACTAAGAAAATCAGGCGCGGCAGTGCGAACAAGAAATGCGTTGTCGCATTGAAGTAGCAGAGACGCTGCGAAAACGACAGCCCTCGGGCATACAACGGATTTTCTGTGCGCAAGATCTGAACCATGCCACGCGCCCACCGGATACGCTGCCCGATGTGCGCAGCCAGACTCTCGGTTGCCAAACCTGCAGCTTGAGGAATATTGATGTAGGCCGTATGCCAGCCGCGGCGCTGCATGCGCAATGCGGTATGCGCATCTTCGGTGACGGTCTCGATCGCGATCCCGCCAATCTGCCGCAGCGCCGCCCGGCTCAGCACGGCGCACGAGCCGCAGAAGAAGCTGGCATTCCAAAGATCATTCCCATCCTGCACAAGGCGGTGGAACAGTTCGCCCTCATTCGGAATCTTGCGAAATTGTCCCAGATTACGTTCGAAGGGATCCGGTGAATAGAAGTGGTGAGGCGTTTGTACCATGCCCAGGCGGCGCTCTCTCTGAAACCATCCGAGGATTGTCTTCAGGAACGACCGCGTCGGAATGTGATCCGAGTCGAAAATCGCGACCAACTCGCCACTTGTACTTGCGAGTGCGTGGTTAATGTTTCCAGCCTTGGCGTGGGCGTTGTTATCGCGGGTGATGTAACCTGCGCCGACCTGAGAACAAAAATGCGCAAATTCGCGCCGGCGGCCATCGTCCAGCACAAATACTTTGAACTTTGTTGCGGGATAGTCCAAGGCCAGCGCGCCCAGCACGGTTGCGCGCACAACGCTCAACGATTCGTTGTAGGTGGGAATGAAAACATCAACGGACGGCCACTGCTCTGGATTGCCTGCGAGCGGCACCGGCGGGCGTTGTAGCGGCCGCAACGTTTGAAAATATCCTAGGATCAGCGTCGCAAATGCATAAAACTCCGCAAATAAAAGAAGCAGAACGACAACAGTATCCCATTGATGAATATGACCGGCGCTGTTGATGCCATCCCAAGTCTGAGTCGCGCGCCAGTAACCGTAACGCAGAGTACTGAAGATGGAAATCGCCATCAGCGCCATCGTGACCAATCGGGCGTTTGAAATCCAATTCAGGAGCAGGCTGCAGGTGATGAGAGCCGCTCCAAAAATCACTTGTTCTTTCCATGGCAATGGCAGCACCAGCAATGCGGCGAGGCAAAGGATTCCGACGAACGCTAAAAAGCCCCCTAGCAGAGAGTGGGCGAGCGAGTAGTACCTGG
Source organism: Acidobacteriota bacterium (assembly GCA_003225655.1). Lineage (GTDB taxonomy): Bacteria > Acidobacteriota > Terriglobia > Terriglobales > Acidobacteriaceae > QIAW01. The sequence goes on along the minus strand of QIAW01000633.1, from coordinate 458 downwards.
GGCGGCCCGAGGCAACAACTTCCGTCATGCCCCAGCCCTTACCCGCGAGGGTAACGTGGTGAGTTCGGCCCACCATTCAATGAGAGCCCGGTCAACTGGACTGCTGAAAGCAGTCTTCCGGTATCGCCCGTTTTGTGTCAGTGATCGTCTCACGGTTCTTTGCTCGTGGTTCAGAACGAAAGTTGGCTTTTGTTTAGTTAGTGATGCTTATCCAGCGACACACGCTGCCTGCAAAGGCTTGAACGTCAACTGGCATTAACCGGATGTTAGTGTTTCCTGCTCACAGCAGGTATTTCCCTGCATAACGCAGAGAAAAAAACCTTAAGAAAATATGAGGTGCATTTGGTGCATCTCTCCTTCGACACTCTTGCATCGTTGAACGGACGACATGGATAAAATCTGCCGCGAAGAGTCGGCCATCTAAGACTTGGGATCGAAAATCATGCGATTTAGCGCAA
>QIAW01000028.1 GCA_003225655.1 Acidobacteriota bacterium | reverse complement strand
TCCTAATCATCATCAGTCACCCCGCCCCGGCGAGGACGCGCAGACCTTCGAGCGCGACCTGCCAGGCCAGAACTCCGCCGGATTTAACCAAGCCGCTCCCGGTAGCGTGCCCTACGAAACCTGCGACACCATGAACAAGAGCTGGGGCTTCAACCTGATGGATGATGCCTACAAGAGCCCGCGCGAACTTGTCCACTATCTTGTCCGCGCCGCCGGTAGGAATGCCAACTTTCTTCTCAACGTCGGTCCCATGCCCAGCGGAGAGCTTCCGCCTGAGGCTCTCGCCCGCCTCCATGATCTCGGCGAATGGACGGACAAGTACGGCGAATCAATCTACGGGACCCGCGGCGGCCCCACGTCTCCTGGACCCTGGGGCGTCACTACCCAGAAGGGGAGCAAGGTATACATTCACATCCTCGAAGACAGCGGACCTTCGCTCGCGCTGCCGAAGCTTGAGAAACCTGTCCGTTCGGCGGCGTTGCTGCGCGATGGCAGTAGCGTCAAATTTGCCGAGAATGATTTTGGACTGCTGCTAAGGCTTCCTGCGCGTCAGCCCGGCGAGTTTGATCAGGTGATCGTCCTGGAACTCGCCGACGGTACGCACAAAGGTAATTAGTCTCGGCGCTATGTTGACCGCCATCAGCCGCTATTTCGGATTCGCCCGCGCCGGCACCAGCTTCACGCGCGAGATCGTTGCCGGCATCACGACCTTCGTGACCATGTCGTACATCATTGTGGTGAATCCGGCGATCCTCAAAACCGCGAATATTCCGGTCGAAGCCTCCATGATGGCGACCATCGTCACCGCCATCGTGGGCACTCTGCTGATGGGCATCTACGCCAATCGCCCCTTTGCGGTCGCGCCCTACATGGGCGAGAACGCATTCATTGCATATACGGTCGTGCTCGGTCTTGGCTACACGTGGCAGGCGGCGCTGGCGGCGGTGTTCCTGGGCGGTGTACTGTTTTTCCTGCTCACCATCTTTCGTTTGCGCCAATGGTTGGTGGATGCCGTCCCCTCCGGGTTGCGCTACAGCTTTGCCGTAGGCATCGGCCTGTTCCTCACTTTCATTGGCCTGAACCAGACCGGAATCGTCATGCTGGGCAGCGCGGGAGCGCCAGTGCGCACCGGTCACCTGACCGCCGTGCCCGTTTTGGTCGCGATCTTCGGGTTTCTGCTGATTGCCGTGCTTATGATCCGGCGCTTTCCGGCTGCGATCTTGGTGGGAATTCTCGCCACTGCGTTTCTGGCCTTTGCCACCGGTGTTGCAGCGCCACCCAAAACCTGGGTGGGCTTGCCGCCAAGTTTTTCGCCCATCCTCCTCAAACTCGACTTCCACAGCGCGCTCAGTTGGGGATTCTTCCCGGTGGTGCTCACCATTTTCATCATGGCATTCGTAGACACCATGGGCACACTCATCGGGGTTTCAGCGCGGGCAGGATTTCTGGATGAGCGCGGCAACCTGCCCCATATCGAGCGGCCCATGCTGGTCGATGCAGTCTCCACCAGCTTCGCCGCGCTCGTAGGCACCAGCACAGCCGGCGCCTACATTGAATCCGCTACGGGGATCGAAGCCGGCGGGCGCACCGGGTTCACCAGCGTAATCACGGCGCTGTGTTTCGTGGTGGCCCTGTTCTTCGCTCCGTTTGTGACCTCGGTTCCGCCGCAAGCCTACGGACCTGCATTGATTGTGGTGGGTCTGCTCATGCTGGCGCCCATCACCAAAATTCAATTCGACGATTTCACCGAACTCATCCCCGCCTTTGCCGTGGTGGCGCTGATGAGCTTCACCTACAACATCGGCGTGGGCATCACCGCCGGATTCGTGCTTTATCCTTTCTGCAAGTTAGTCTCGGGCCGCAGGCGCGAGGTCAAGCCTGGGTTGTGGGTGCTGGCGGTGCTCTCGCTTCTCTTCTTTGTGTTCTATCCGTACACGTAGATTCTCAGTTAACGGCGAAGCTTGCGAAGCCGATGAAACTTGTCCCATGATAAGGGGTTGATGTGCAATGATGGCCGCATGATTGGCGGTGGAAAGGGCGCCGGTGAATGAGCACGAAGAACGCCGTCTGAAGTTCAACTGGCTCGACATGGTGTGGCTGGGCGTTCTGGCCAGCCTGGCCCTGCTGCCGCCGGTAGTGGAGAAACACAAGCAGCTCATCCTGCTCGCCATTGGGTTGGCGCAACTGGGCGAAGGATGGCTACTTGCGAGCGCTCCGCGTTACGGCCGCTACTTCGCTGTCCTGTTGAAGATTTTGCTGGCTACCCTTCTATTGGATCACACGGG
>QIAW01000634.1 GCA_003225655.1 Acidobacteriota bacterium | reverse complement strand
TATTTGTAAGTGGCCACTTACTTTCTGGTAACCGGGGTGCTCTTTTATTCCGCAAGCACCTGATGCACCAGGCGGACGGCAATGGAGCCCTCTCCCACCGCCGAGGCAACACGCTTAATATTGCCGGAGCGGACGTCCCCCACCGCGAACACGCCGGGCAGGCTGGTTTCGAACAATAACGGTGGACGGGTGAGCGGCCAGTGGGCCGCCGTAAGCTCTTCAGGTTGCAGGTCAAGCCCCGTTTTGATGAATCCCTTGTCGTCCAAGGCGAGGCAGCTGTTCAGCCACCCGGTATTAGGGGTAGCTCCGGTCATCAGGAAGAGATGCTGAATGTTGCGGGCTTCAACCTCGCCGGTCTTGGTATTGCGCCAGCAGATGCGTTCAAGCTGGTCGCCGCCATCAAGGGCTGTGATTTCCGTATGGGTCCGCAGCTCGATCACAGGGTTTTCCTCGATGCGCCGAATCAGATACCTGGACATGGTCTCGGCCAGCCCGTCTGCCCTAACCAGCATGTGCACACGTTTTGCCTTCTGTGCCAGGAATACGGCGGCCTGCCCTGCAGAGTTTCCTCCGCCAACCACAACTACTTCATCCCCTTCACAAAGCTGGGCCTCGATGAAAGTCGCTCCGTAATAGATTCCGGTACCTTCAAAACGCGATAGGTTATCGAGTGGCAGCCTGCGGTATTCGGCTCCCATGGCCATGATGACGGCGCGGCCAGCCAGCCGCACGCCGCCTTCAATCTCAACCGCGTAGGGTTTGTGCTCGCAGAGCAGCCGAGTGGCAGCGCGGGAAATGAGCACCTGGGCCCCGAACTTCTGGGCCTGCACATTGGCGCGGCCAGCCAATTCCTGGCCGGAAATGCCGGTGGGAAAACCAAGATAGTTTTCTATCTTGGAGCTTGAGCCCGCCTGGCCTCCGGGAGCATTGGTTTCCAGCACCAGCACGTCGAGGCCTTCGGAAGCCGCGTAAACAGCAGCCGCGAGTCCAGCCGGACCAGCGCCAACGACAATCACGTCGCGCACATGGGTCTTATCAATGGCTTCATTGAAGCCCAGGCAATCGGCCACCTGCTGGTTGGTCGGATTGCGAAGCACCTGCTTTCCCCGGCAGATGACGACCGGGATTTCTTCCACCTTTACCTGAAAGCGATCAAGGAACTCCTGCGCGCTGGCATCGCGCTCCAGGTCGATGTACGAGTAGGGATGGCCGTTGCGCATGAGGAATTCCTTGATACGCAGCGTGCCGGCGGAATGGCTCGAGCCCAGCAGGATAACGTCCCCCAGCCCGCGGGCAATCAGCTCCACGCGGCGCAATATGAAGGCACGCATCAAAATGTCGCTGAGCTCGCTGTCGGTCTGCACCAGGCTTCGCAGATCCTCGCGGTCAACCTCGATGATCTCTCCGGCTTCGGCCATGCGGGCGCGCACCACGCTATTGCGGCCTGAGAGCATGTGAACATCGCCGGCGAACTGCCCGGCTTCGTGAACCACGATGAGCTCTCCCCCGCTGGGACGCAGGATCTCTATCTTGCCGCTGAGCACGAGAAAGAAACGCCTCGTTGGCTCGCCCTGGTCGATTAGAATTTCTCCGCGCTCGGCAAAGCGCCTCGTACCATGCGCCGAGACGCGGGCGATCTGCGCCGGGCTGAGCCTGGGGAACATCTGCTCGTGCCGTTCGCGTGGAATTGACGCCGACTCGGGGATTACCGTGTTCATGAAAAATTGTCCTTCTCAGGTTGCAAGCTGAAAAAAAAGAGGTTATTCCAGCGCCGTTGTTACTTAGGCAGCTCGCCCGGCTCGATCTCATCGGCATAGCACCACATCCAGCGCTCGCCCGGCTCGATGGAGCGCACCAGAGGATGCCCTGCACTACGGTAGTGTTTGGTTGCGTGTTTGTTTTTTGAAGAGTCACAGCACCCCACGTGGCCGCAAGTAAGGCACAGGCGCAGGTGCACCCAGTTGTCGCCGGTCTTGATGCAGTCCTCGCAAACATGTTTGCTGGTGCTGGTGAACTTGATCTGATCGAGATGAGTGCATTGGGTTGGCATGGAACCTCCTGCCTTGCGGCTGGCGAGATGCCTTTCGCAGATTACCAGTGTAACGGAAAACTCAAAAGCGCCTGCAGGCCAATGAACGACGCAAGCACAACCTGCGTGCTCCGGCGGTATCTTGATTCCAGCAGGTCGGCCGCGATCCCCCCAGCGAAGACGTAGACGAATGGCGCGATCCAGATCACGGGTGCCGTTCCAGGGAATTGCAGCAGCACGATGAGGACAATGACCAGCAGCGGAGTCCAATTGCCAAAGTAGCGGGTGCGCTTCCAGCCAGCAAAGACCGCCAATGCCACAAGCAGCAGGGCAATCGTAGGCAGGTTAATCGGCTCAAGCCAGGAAGCAAACGAGCCAACTCGCGGCATAGAAGGCCGCAGGGTCTCGCCGGCGTATGTGAGCAAGCCGGAAAAAGAAGAGTCCCATCCGTAGCAACCCAATAAAAAAATAAAGGCTACCAGCCAAGCGGTTGCAAAGACGGCGAGGGCCGCTAACGTGCGATCACTCGGCGACAGATACAGCAGAAAAAAAATGGCGAGCCCTGCACCCAGCAGGGCGGCGCCGAGATGGGCAGCGGCGGTAAATCCGAAGGCCAAGCCGAGCAGCAGAATGCGTGGCGGCCAGCGGCGCGGCGGCGAGTAAAGCGTGTGTCCCACGCCGATGGCGGTGTACACGATGCCGAAGAGCCCCCAGGCGGCGATAATCTCTGCATTGATGCGCGAGCTGGCGAGAATCACCAGCGGAGAGAAACAGAAGAGCGCCAGTGCCACGTATCCACCTTCATTATTGAAGAGCCGGCGTGAAACCCACCATAGGGCGCCGCCCAGCCATAACCCAAATACTAGAAATGGCAGCCGGTAAAGCGTGGGTAGCCAGCTGAGAAGCGCTGTGCCGTAAGCCCTCCCCGGCTGCAACTGGTCGAATGAAGGTTCAAAGACTCGCGTAACCCGGTACAGCAAAATTGAATCGGCCACCGGATCTTTGCGCAATTCTGGCTTGATAGGAGCCGTAATTTCGACGCTCCGGTTTAGAAGCTGAAGCTCATCGGGCGACAACGGAGTTTTGCGCGACGTCATCAGCGCCCCCACGGCCAATGCCAGCAATAGAAGCCCGCCGAAAACCTGCGGACGCCGAACCTCCAATCCGAAAAAGGTCACAGAAGAGTTATATAGAAGGTTGGGCCGAGTGTCTAAAAGGAGTTCCGATGCGATTCAAAGGAGGGAGTTCGTGCTCGGTGCGCGCCTTCATTTGAAAATGATGTGGCTCACTTCGGCAGCGAAAATCGAATCGGGAGCGTTGGGATGTTCTAATCTAGGAACTTGTTGGGCCATTGCGCTTGAGCGTCATGACTAGGTTGGCGCGTCCCGCTCCCGGACGCTTGCTTGCTGCGATGTAGCTCTTACCATCATTCTCTGTTGCCACAACCACAATCGGTGCACGTGATCTGTGGATTATGTCACGCAGGCTCTCAGAAGCCGCACGAATCTGGCCGTCGCTCTGCAACTGAGCGTAAATCAACAGCACATCGCACTGGGGTGTATCTATCTGGCTCTCTTCACAGGAAGCAAACAGCGGTGCGAATGCGAGCTTGTCTTCTTCGAGGATTGATTGCGCAGATGCTCCGAGTAAATTAAGAAAAGCAATTCGTGGAGCCACAATGACGAGTGGATCGCTGAGAGTTACACGTCTAACCGAATGAGATCCATGATTCGACAGTGAACCTGCGGAAGGTAATCCGAAAAGCCGCTTGAACCATTGCATACTGTTACTCTCTCTTCACTTGTGCCAGCGGCACTCCTTCCAGCGACTTCAACCTGCCCACTGGATAACGGTCCTTATACTGGTCCCACCAGGGCGAGTGCTGGTAAAAGAAATTCAGACGGGCATCAGGACTAGCGGCGAATCTGGGGTCGCTGGCAACTTTGGCTTCGAACTCTTGTTTCACCTTGGGGTCTTTGGTCATCATTTCGCGGGCAAGTTTTTCCAGCACGTATCCTTCGGCATATTCCTTCTGCTCGAAGATGGAATTGAAGAACCCCCAGCTCACCGCCGAATCAGGCCCATCAGGTTCGAGAAAATGGATCGCCACCTTGGCGGCGCGCTGGTCCAGCGGCACGACTACAGAACCCACAGGGAAGGAAAGCTTTTCCTGCACCGCCTTGCACATGGATTTCTCGCGAGCGCCCGATTCCGCCGAAGCGGCCAGCGGGATGCGGCCTTCAAACGGCTTCGCTTGCCATGCCGGCGTGCAGCGATAGGTTTCGACCTCCGCGCTCCAGGGTGCGGCGGTGCGTTCCAGGCGCAAGCCGTGCGCTTCAAGGACGTCGATGACCTGCGTCCATTGCGCGGGAACAATATAGGCACGCGGCGGCGCAATCGTAAGCACTGGCTTAAGCCCGCTCTGGCGCGGCACGTCCTGCTCCCATGGCTCGTGGCTGTACTCAATGCGAATGGCGCCGGAAATTTCGCTTAAACTGCGCGTGTATTTGTAGCCGAGAAAATGGAAGGTCTCGGTCCCGCTGGGCGTAAGCTGAAGAGGAAAGGCGGTGCCGGGAGCAAATTGTTTTCCCGCGGCAATCGTGGCCGCGTCGGCTGCGCGATTCATGGCCACGAGTTTGCCGGCATCGCGATTGATGGCCTCAAGCAGCGCGCGCAAAATTTCGTAGTTGCCGGTCACTCGCGTCTTGTAGTCCTTCAGCATGTGCAGCTCTACCAGCATGCCGGGACGGTTCTGCAGAATCATGTATCCAGTAGAAAAGCGCGGCATATCTTGCGAGTTGGTAATCCCCTTGGCGGGGTCGGTCTCTTCCACAAGGTTTATGTAGGGCGCAATCTTGTGTCCGGCAGCGGTGACCGATTGCTCGAGGTACGGCGCCAGCACATCGTGTTGCCACCCAGCCAGGGCAGGATCAACATCGAGGCCGGTATCAAGCGTGTAGGTCACGTCATACTGGTAATCGGCGCCGTCGGTGACGTGATCATCCACAAAAAAGTCAGGCAGCCACTTGTTCCAAAGCTTCAGGAAAGCGCGGGTCTCGGGCGCATCGGCCTTCAAATAATCGCGGTTCAAATTCAGGTTCTGTGCCTGGGTGCGCCAGCCCATCTGCTCGGGGCCGTTCTGATTAATGCGGTTGTACTGGCCGAAACGCTCATGGCCGTCAGCGTTGTAGATGGGAATCATCAGTACCACAGCACGGTCGAGCAGAGCAGCTTTACTTTTGGTAATCACCATGTCGCGCAGCAACGCCAGGCAGGAATCTTTGCCATCCATCTCGCCGGCGTGTATGGCGTTCTGAATGAGCACAATGGGACGTTCGGCCTGGTGTAGCGCGGCGGGATCAAAGACTCCGTCTTTGGAAACAGCCACCACATAAAGATCGCGGCCTTCGCCTGTTTTGCCGAAGGTTTCTATCTTTACTTGCTTGGGAGCAGCCGCAGCTGCACGCCGCACGTAGGCCATCGTCTCCTCATAGCGTGGCGTGGTGCGGTAGTCGGAAATCTCTGCCGGCGTACGCCAGTCGGCGGGATTAGAAATGTTTTTTTGCCCAAACGCCGCAGTTACCAACAAAAAAGAGATTGCGAATGAAAACCGGGGTTTTATTTTCAAGCACTCACTTCCTTCTTTTTGCAGGATGTATTTTTCGCTTGGCTTTCTTTTTTCTCGGCAGCTTTTTTTCGAGCAACACCGTCACATGCGCAATGGCGGCGTTGTCTGTCCCCATACCTTCAGGAGTTTTAGCTTTGATGCCCACCGCTCCCGGCTTGATTCGTAATAATTCAGCCACGCGGGCCTGGATGCGACTGGCGTGCGGGCCGATCTTAGGCTCTGCCAGGATTAACGTCGAATCCACGTTGGCGATAGCATAACCGGCGCGCGCGACCTGCTTCAGGGCTTCTTCCAGGAAGATGGCCGACTTCGCACCCTTCCACTTAGGATCAGAAGGAGGAAAGTAGCTGCGAATATCGCCCGCAGCAACGGCGCCCAGCAACGCGTCAGTGATTGCGTGCAGCAGCACGTCGCCATCGGAGTGTCCGGCAAGTCCCTTGTCGTGCGCCAACTCCACCCCGCCAATCATCAGGGGAATGCCGGGCTTGAATTCATGTGAGTCCCACCCATAGCCAATTCTCATTTTTAGTAAATACCTACCGCGGATTTCACGGATTCCGCGGATTTTTCTTGTTTGTGTTTTCCAGAATAAATCGCCGGAACTCAGCTTTAGGACCGAAGTTCATCAATAAACCGACTTCAAATCGAGTAGCTCGCAGATAGTGCAGGATTTGACCTTCTGTGGAATTGTCCATATGCCTCAGTGCCTTAAGCTCAAGAAGAACACGATCTTCAACTGGAATGTCTGTTCGAAAATCTCCTACGATTTGTCCTCGAAAAGATACTGGCACTGGATGTTCAACTTCAATCTTTAAGCCCAGGTCAGCTAACGCAATTGCCATGGATCGATTGTATTCCATTGCTTCGCCAATCTGGCGCCACTGTCACTTTTTAGTCCAGGCATATTTTGATACCATCATATCCCTAAATAATTTCATCGAATTTTTCAGATCCTATAGCACCAAACGAATCCGCGAGATCCGTGCAATCCGCGGTAAGTCTTTATTTTTTCTGGCTCAGGAAAAACTCTGCCAGTTCCATGTCTGCCGGCGTTGTGATCTTGATATTGCGCGCCGAGCCCATGACCACCATTACTTCGTGTCCCGAGCGCTCGATCAGCGAGGCTTCATCTGTGCCCGTGAAGCCGTCGGCCGAGGCTTCATCGAAGGCTTTGCGCATGATGTTGTAGAAAGCACCCTGCGGGGTCTGCGCCATCACGACCTGCTCGCGGGGAATGGTCGGCGGTGCGCTCGACTTTTTTGATCGTATCCACCGCCGGAACTCCGGCAATGGCGGCGCCCGATTTTTTCACCGCGGCAATCACCGCCTGAATGGTTTCGACTTCCACGAAGGGACGCACAGCATCGTGCACCAGCACAATATCATCGTCTTTGGCAGTAATTCCCCGCAGCGCATTGGCTACAGATTCCTGGCGGTGCTCGCCCCCTTCTACCATCTGCACCGGCTTTTTCAGGCCTTCGTGCTCGAGCTGCCGCCGGAATGCTTCCATTTCATTCTTGCGCAGGGCCACACAGATTTCATTGACCTGGTTGCAGACGGCAAACTTGCGCAAGGTATGAATCAGGATAGGAGTGCCGCCCAGCTCGGTGAATTGTTTCGAAGGCCGTGGGCCCTTCTTTGCACCGGCGCTCATGCGCGTCCCCAGTCCCGCCGCCGGAATGATGACAAAAACCTTCATGCAAATGACTTAAAAGTATAACAGCGGTGATTTCCGAAACTTCCCTTTGACTTGAAACTTGAAACTCGAAACTGGAAACTAAGCAGGTGGCTGATTACCTGTTTGTCTATGGAACGCTGAAGCTGGAAGTTGCCCCCGCAGAAATCGTGGAAGTGATGCGCTATCTGAGGAACGTGGGAAGAGCGACCATCCGCGGGTTTCTCTACGATTTGGGCATGTATCCCGGCGTGCGGCTGGATGCCAATGGCGGCGAGGTCGAGGGTGAGATTCTGGAGTTCAATGATCCTGCCGTGCTGAAATTTCTCGATACCTATGAAGGATACGACCCTGAAACTCCGGGCAAAAGTCTTTTTGTCCGCAGGAGGTGCCAGGTCCATTTGAAAGAGGAGAATTTATTCTGCTGGGTCTATGAATACAACCCTCAGCCGCCCAGATCGCGGCGAATTGATGCCTGGCCTCCACCCTGACTTGGTCTGCGCAATCGGTGAAA
>QIAW01000632.1 GCA_003225655.1 Acidobacteriota bacterium | reverse complement strand
TGACAACATCATTTTCGTTATAGATAGGCATACAGAGTGCTCCTCAAGCCAATTCTCAATTCTTCATTATAAGATGGATAAGACTTGGAATAGGACTCTCAGAGGCCAATTTGAATACTACAACTCCCATAGCTGCCGCCGTCGAACAACCGAGGCATTACCGGCTGCTTGCCCCCTGGTGGCACACGCTGATCGTGGTCGGAATACTTTTGTTCCTCTCTCTAAGCCAGGCACACAGGTTGAGCGGAACGGTACAGCACCGCGGACGGCTTTCTCTCTACATCACCACCATGCTTGTTCAATGGACCATGGTCGTCATTATCTGGCTGGGCATTCACTGGCGTGGCCTCCGTTTGCGTGACCTCGTAGGCGGAAAGTGGAAGTCCCCCGAAGACGTCTTGCTTGACGTCGGCATCGCCGCCGGGTTCTGGATTGTTTCCCTGGGTGTTCTTGCTGGCGTGAGACTCGCACTCGGACAACTCAGCTTCAACAGTGCCAAGAACATGGAGCAGGCCAAGGAAATGGTCCGCACACTTGACTTCCTTACACCGCACGGATTGCGGGAATTCATCTTCTTTACTGCGGTCGCTATCACCGCGGGGTTCTGTGAAGAGCTGATCTTTCGCGGATACCTGCAGAAGCAGTTCCATGCCGCCAGCGGCAACGCGCTGGTGGGAATTATTGCGCAAGCTCTTTTGTTCGGCGCCGGCCACGGCTACCAGGGCGTGAAGAGCATGCTTGTGATTGGAGTCTTTGGAGCGCTCTTCGGCGCACTCGCCTTCTGGCGCAGAAGCCTGCGTCCCGGCATGATCGCTCACGCATGGCAGGATTTTCTCGCAGGTCTGCTCTTGGGCGCCTACGCCGGCACGCGATGAGTTCAGCAAATTGCAATTTCACGCGTGAAAGGAATTTTTTTGCGAATTTTTATTCCAGACTGGAAATTGGGTGTACCCGAATAAGTGACTCCATGTGTATTTTTCTCTTGACTTCATTTTTCAATCCTTCTATACATTGTTTTAATCGCAACAGAGCATCGTTGCAGAACATTCCATGCAGAATGGAAGGGAGAATAGCAAATGCCAGCAAAGAAGAAAGCCAAAAAGAAAAAGAAGTAACGTCGCTTTAAGCGAAAAGCGAAAAACCAAAAGGGGACGCAAAATGCGTCCCCTTTAGTTTTTTGTTTCTCATCAATGCTTCGATGGTCCCATCTTCAATCACTCACCTCCGCCGGAGCCAATTGCATGCTTCTTGATCTCGGCGGTCAGCGTCATCTGTTCCGGCGCGCCGCTGCCCGCCAGGCTCTGCACGCGGTTGCCGATGCGCGCGAACTCGCGGGCGCTGTCTTCATAACTGCGGGACGCGTTGCGTAAATGCGTGCCCAGCTTGCCGAATACGTCCTCGAACTTCTCCAACTCCACTTCCAGCGATTGCAGCTCCCGCAAGATGCCTTCTGCGCGCTGACTGATGCGCAGGCTGTTCAGTCCCACCATAATGGTTTGCAGGTAGGCGTAGAGCGAGTTTGGCGAAACCGGCATTACCCGCTTTTGCACGCAATAGGAGTAGAGATCGTTTTCATCCTCGTCGCGAATAATGGCCTCGTAATAAACGTTCTCCGCCGGAATGTACATCAATGCAAATGGCAGAGTCCCCTCTGCCGGACGAATGTAGCGGGAGGCGATTTCGTCAATGCGCTTGCGTATGTCTTTGAGGAAATCTTTGCGCGCGGTTTTCTTGTTTGCCTCCGTCTCAGCCCCGGCGATGCGCCTGAAGTTTTCCAGGGAAAACTTGGAATCGATGGCCACCATGCTCTTGTCGAAGCGCAGCACCGCATCGGCAATGTCGCCGGAGGCAAACTTGTATTGCATGCTGAACTGTTCGCCCGCAAACACGCTGGCCAGCAGGTTCTCGAGCTGAGTCTCGCCGAAACCTCCACGCAACTTCGGCGCGCTTAGCACCCGCTCCAACTCAGACATTGAGCGCGAAAGTTCGCCCAGTTGCCGCGCCTGCTCGGTCATCTCCCCCACCTGCTTCTGCAAGCCGGCAAAAGTGTTTTGCACGCCAGCGATGCGGTCGTTGACTTCTTTGGAACTGGAGCGCATGGCTTCGGCATTCTCATTCAGGCGTTGACCCACGTGCTGATTCATGGCGTTGATGCGGTTTCCCACCTCCGACATTACGGCCGTCAGCGAGCTCTGCACGTTGCTGTTAAGCCCCTGCATCTGCGTGCCAAAAAGCGAAATACTCTGAATGGATTTCTCTGAGCTTTCCCGCAACAAGTTCATCTGGTTGCGCAGCTCCTGCAGCTCGCGCTGCGAACCGCTGCGCACCAGCCAGATCAGAAACGCGGCCAGAACGGCTGCAATCACAATAATGACGACAATCTCTGCCAGAGGCATCAATGGGCTCCTGATAAAACAGCTTGCAGGCTTTTTTGGATTGTGTAAAGCCTCTGCTCAGTCTCGGGACAAAGCGAAAAGTAGGCGCAGCTTCGGCAATGAAACCCCGGGGTAGCATCAAATTTACCCGCCGCAATATCGCCCGCGACTTCGCGAATTTCTTCCTCATCGGCGCGCAACTGCTCGGGCGAGCGCGAGGTCTCGATGCGCGAGTTGTCTTCCAGGTTATGAAAGATCAGCCG
>QIAW01000122.1 GCA_003225655.1 Acidobacteriota bacterium | reverse complement strand
TTTTCTCCCACGCTCGTACCCAGTTGCAGCGGATCTTCTCCGTGCCCCTCTTCCCTGATGACGAGCGAACCATCCTGGCGTGCGACACATGCCACCAGATGCAGTTCGTGACCATCCATGACGGCGTGGGCACCAATCGGCACCTGGCATCCTCCGCCGAGTCTTTGCAACAGCGCACGCTCACATGACGTAGTCGCACGCGCTGCCGGATCATTGAGGAACTCCACCTGCTGCCCGACAACTGTATCCGCTTTGCGAATTTCGATTCCCAACGCACCCTGCCCAGCCGCGGGACACATAATCTCCGGTGGCAAGGTTTCACGAATGACATCTTTCCTTCCCAGCCGCCTCACGCCAGCGGCCGCCAAGATAATACCGTCATACTCTCCAGCTTCGAGCTTGCGCAGGCGGGTATCCACATTCCCCCGCAGCGGCGAAACCTTCAGATCCGGACGCAGCGCCCGCAACTGCGCCTCGCGCCGCAGGCTGCTGGTCCCAATGTGGGAATTCTCAGGCAGCGCCTTGAGCGAATCGTAGTTCTTCGAAATGAAAACATCACGCGCGTCTTCCCGCTTCATGATCGCGGCCAGCTCAAAGCCAGGCGGCAGCTCGGTAGGCAGGTCTTTCAGGCTGTGCACAGCGAGGTCCACGCGCCTCTCGGCCAGCGCCTCTTCAATTTCTTTGGTGAACATACCCTTGGTGCCAACCTGAGCAAGAGAAACCTCAGTGATCTTGTCGCCGGTGGTTTTGATGATCTCAAGGGCGACCGTGTGCCCACGCTCCTTAAGGAGCGCGCTCACGTGATTGGCCTGCCACAGCGCGAGTTGGGAACCGCGTGATCCGATGCGTAGATGCGCCATTAGGAGGGAGTGGCCTTTTTCTCTTGTTCGCGCAATGGCTCTTCCTGCTTCTGGTTGCGCAGCCGATCCGCGGAAATCGGCCTTGCATTCGGACTGGTGGAATCAAGACTTTTCGGACTTGAATTCTTGGGGTCCTGATTCTTCGGATTCAGATTCTTGGGGTTCAGATTAAAGATGCGACGCACGTGGTCAATCACCGTGTTGCTTTCCGGATCACCGGCGGCATTCTTGATGGCGGTGATCGGCGTGTGCAGGACTTTGTTGATGATCCCCCGGGTAAGTGCCTCGACGGCTGACTCCTGCTCCGCCGTCAGCTTGCCCAGCCTCCCTCGCATGCGGTCAAGTTCAGCCTGGCGGATGTTTTCCAGATGCTCCTGCAGCGAAACGATGGTGGGAGCGGCCTCCTGTGTCTGCAAGCGGGCGACGAAGCGCTGCAGCTCCACTTCAACGATCTCGTCGGCGCGTGCTGCCTCGCGCTCGCGGCTGGCTACGTTGGCGCTGACCACTGCCTGCAAATCGTCAATGTCATAGACAAAGATGCCATCCAGCTTGTTCATCTCCGGATCGACGTCGCGGGGCACGGCGATATCAATGAAAAACATAGGACGGTTCTTGCGCCGGTGCAGAAAGCGCTCGCCGTGCTCCCGGCGGAAAATTGCGCGGGGCGAGCCGGTGGAGGTAATCACAATGTCGGCGCGGTCGGCGGTGTCATAGAGCTCTTCAAAGCGGATAGCGGTGCCCTGGAATTTTTCCGCCAGTGTCAGAGCGCGCGCATGGGTGCGGTTGGCCACAAAGATGGCTTCCGCTCCACCGGCCATAAGATGCCGCGCCGCCAGCTCACTCATCTTGCCCGCGCCCACCAGGTAGACGTGCTTGCCGGAAAGCGATCCGAAGATTTGCGTAGCCAAATCCACCGCTGCCGATGCCACTGAAACCGCGGAGCTGCCGATGGCGGTTTCTGTGCGCACCCGCTTGGCCACGGCAAAGGCGCGAGAGACCAGCGCGTGCAACTGCGAGTGCAACGCGCCCACGCCGCAAGCCACAGCATAAGCGGCTTTGACTTGTCCCAGGACCTGGGGTTCGCCCACGATCATGGAATCAAGGCTGGCGGCGACGCGAAAGATATGACGCATGGCCTCGCGCTCGCGGTATTCATAGAGATGGCCTGCCAGCAAATCGGTATCAGCCTCAAAGTATTCGCGCAGAAATCCGCGGAGGTCGAGGTCGGCTCTGCTTACGTTGACGATCAGCTCCACCCGGTTGCAGGTGGAAAGAATCATTCCCTCTTCCACCCCGGGAAACTCCATCAGGCGCGCCGTGGCGTCGGCGAGGCGCGACTCCGGTATGGCCAGCCGCTCCCGCACCTCCACGGGGGCGCTCTTGTGGTTCACGCCGATGAGAACAAAGGTCATGGCCCGAGGAACCTATGCGTACCGCTCAGATAATTGGCCGCCCACGTTCCCACGGCGGCGATGAAAGCGAAGGTCGAAAGGAAGGCGGCTTTACGTCCACGCCAGCCCGCGCTCCAACGCGTGAACAGCAGTACCATGTAGATGATCCAGACCATGATAGAAAGCACAATTTTCGGATCGTGAAAGAAGGCCGCCCCAAACTGCTCTTGCGCCACAATGGAGCCCGCGATCAATCCCAGGGTCATAAAAGGAAAGCCCAGCAGCAGCGCCCGGTAACCGATTTCATCGATGACCTGCAATGGCGGCAGGCGCAGCCACTTGCCCATGTTCTTAGACTTCAAGCGGCGCTCCTGCCACAGGTACAGCATGCTGGCAACGAAACTCAGGAAGAGCGCGGCGTATCCCAGAAAGATCAGGGTAACGTGCACGAAGATCCATCCCCGGCGCAGCAGCGGCGAGGTGAACTCTTGGGGTTGTTCGCCGATCGCGGCAAGCAGAGTGAGCAGGAAGACCAGGGGAAAAACAAAGATTCCCGGCGACACAGTCCTGTACTTGAGCCAGAAAGCCAGAAAAAACGCCGCCACCAGGAACGCCAGCAGCGATTCAGCGTGATTGTGCGTTGAGGGCGTCAGGTGTCCCTGTTCCAGGGTCAGCTCAGCCAGGGACACAAAATGAAAGGTCAGCCCCAGCCAGAGAGCGGGTACCGTGATCCGCGCCAGCGACTCGGCTTTGCGGGCCAGGGCCAGGAGCGCATACACCAATCCCAGAGCATAAAAAATCAGCGCGACCCGCAACCAGAGCAAGGGCATAAGCAGCAGAAGATACTTGATTATATGCCGCCACTGCAAGCGGCAAGAGGCTGCTCGCGCCTTTTAATCGCCTTACTGGACGCGGGTTATTTGCGCTGAGGGAGTTGATGGAATCGCCCAATCCTCGTATTGTTGACAACAAATTCAAGCATGAGGATAAAGCCATGACTACCGGCCCCGCCTCCGGCGGAATCGCCATTACACAAATCGGCCAGATTGCCATTAACGTACACGACACCAACCGCGCCGTCGAATTCTACCGCGACATTCTCGGACTCAAGCTACTTTTCATTGCTGGCCGTCT
>QIAW01000121.1 GCA_003225655.1 Acidobacteriota bacterium | reverse complement strand
CACTCGTCCCCCAGAGTGGGCGAAAGGATTCGTATTTTGCGGAAGCGTTACTACATCTTCTTTGTGTGCCGTGATGCCGAGGGGCAGATCCGCAAAATTCCTATTCCCCTTCATTACTTATATATATTCCTTGCCGGCGCCCTGATTGGCATGTTTACGATTACGGGAATCGCGGGGTCCTATACCCGTATGCTGGCCAAAGTGGAACACTTTAATCAGCTACGAACGGAAAAAGAAATCATCAGTACCCGCTACAACCAGTTGGAACAGGTAGCGCAGGAAAAGGACACGCAAGTCGCCTCGCTGGGCTCGCTAGCCAGTGAAGTTTCTTCGTTGTACGGGCTTAAATCCGATCCTATTCTGGAAAATGCCATTTCCGGTTCTCTTACCGATCGCCAGGTGAGCAGCTCGCTGGACCAGCTTTATGCCCTGCGAAACTCGGCTTTGACGGGCGTTACCTCGATTGCGCTCAGTTCACCTCCGGTAAAGAATGCGACCACTGCCGACTGGATGCGTATGGCTGAGGCCCCGAATTTGTGGCCGGTCGAGGGAATGGTGACCGGATCGTTCGGCGAACGCATCGATCCATTTAACGGGGAAGGCGCGTTCCACAGCGGCATTGATATTTCCAGCAGCTACGGTCATCCGGTGATTGCTCCCGCTGACGGTGTAATAACGATGGCGGAAGAAATGGGCGGCTACGGACGCTTGATTCAGATTACGCACCCCCACGGGCTCAGCACCCGCTACGGACACCTTTCCGCCTTCGCGGTAATTCCCGGCCAGCGCGTGCAGCGCGGCGACGTGATCGGTTACGTGGGCCAGAGCGGCCGCAGCACCGGCCCGCACCTGCACTATGAAGTGCGCATCAACAACACGCCGGTGAATCCTTATAAATACATGCGCACCACGCTGGCGCAGTCGGTCGTGATTAACACCGGCTCGTAGTCACTTCTTCTGCTTTTTCTGTTGGATTGCAGGACCCGGTTCCGGTCCTGCGGGCTTCTCGGCTACTGAGCTGGGCGCCTCGCGCGCGAGCTTCTTGATAAAGCCAATAGGAACATTGGCGTTGAGAACTGCGCGGTTGCCTTCCTGTGTGACCTGCAAGCTGTCAAAAAAACTCTTTACGTCGGCATCGGGTCCCTCGGTCCCAATGTTGCTTTGCAGAGAGCGAAAGATGCCGAGAAGCGTGCCCAGCGTGTCGGCGACCTTGCGCGCATCTTCTTCCGTCGGTGTCAGCGCCTGTGCTTTTAGTTCAATGGCACCCGCATAGCGAAGGGAAGCAACCCAGGTGGTCTGCGCGGGAAGCGCAACGTCAATCCCGCCGGGCAGGCTCAGGCCGGAACTGGTTGCGGATGAAGAATACTTTCCGACGGCCCAGGCGAGACTGCCCAAGGGAACATCTTTGTAGTGCTCGCGCACAAGCGCGGGCTGGGAAAGCAGAAGCCCTGACTTCGGTGCGCGGTCGATGATGTCATGGATTACCTGCGGACTCTCCACGTTGGAGACAGCTACCTTATCGCCACTTAACACAGCCACACGAACCAGGCGGTTTTCCACGGGAACGGTGAAAATCTCTTTGCTCCGATAGATTTCGGTGTTGCGTGAGATTTTGTGGAGATAACCGCTCAGACGCTCGCGGTCAAAGCTGCCTTTGAAGATTTCCGAGAACCTGGCCTCTGCTGCAACGCCCGGGCCGCCAGGAGTTGGCGCCGCCAAAGCTGCTTCTGCCGAAGGAAGATGAACGGCGATAGCCACTTCATCGAGATCGCGCTCAAAGTCGACCCCGGTTTGCTGGATGAAGTCTTCGTAATCGGGATCGTGGCTGATCTTCTTCAGGGAGGCAAAAACATTGGCCAGACGCAGAGGCGTCAGGTTCACGTACGCCACCGCGTCCGATTCTGGCACCAGCCGGACGGATTCGGGCGCAGCATGCAATCGCATCCAGAGGAGCACTCCCATGGCAGCGACCGCAATGACCACGGCCAACAGTGCTAAGTAGCTTTTTTTTATTTGCATGGCGTTTGAGTGGCGGAATGCCTCGGTTTCCGCTAAAATTTATCTTGTCGGCATCATAGCATTCTGTCTTGCCGGCATGGTTACTGTTGAATCACACTGCGGCTTGCTGCAGTCATAGCCGCTGTGCTAACCTTTAAACTTTGTCCCTGGTGCGAGAACTCCTTTGGGACGCTGTGTTTCTATTCAGGGAAGTTCCCGGAAGGAATCAGGCTGGCGTAGCTCAGCTGGTAGAGCATCTGATTTGTAATCAGAGGGTCGGGGGTTCAAATCCCTTCGCCAGCTCCAGTTTTGATCGCCAGCAGGCGGACGCAGCGCGGGTCTCGACAGCAACACACTCCACTCGAGGAAAATTTCCGGAACGTGGTTTGTTTTTGTTTTGGCTGCTTGATGCAATTGCGGAGCTATGCCTGCAAAGAAGGCGTTCGGCAGATTTGATTTCAGGCCGCTTCGCGGCCTTGCGCACAGGTGGCCGAGTGGTTAATGGCAGCAGACTGTAAATCTGCCGCTCCTTGGAGCTACGGAGGTTCGAATCCTCCCCTGTGCACCAGATTTGAGGTTGCGTGTGAGCAAGCTGGGAATTGCGCTGGCGATTTACGTGGGAGTGGCAATCCTGGCGTGGTTCACGTTGAGCGATCAGCGAATTCGGTTGGTTACGCTTGCGATTCTGGCAATGTTCGCGATTCGAACAGCGGCCCATGAGTTTCGTAAGCGCGCCGAGGCTGAAAACAAATAGTTTTGCTGATGTAGCTCAGTTGGTAGAGCACTCCCTTGGTAAGGGAGAGGTCACCGGTTCAATCCCGGTCATCAGCTCCAGAGATGCAGAATT
>QIAW01000120.1:3457-7268 GCA_003225655.1 Acidobacteriota bacterium | reverse complement strand
GCTTGCCGATACCGAAGTTCGCGGCGGCAATCTGGTCGAGCAATTGGAGTCGGCAGAGCGGCAGAGCCTGGTGCGGCGCGAGATTGAATCCTTCAGCGCCGTGGACCAGCTAATACTCTTGTGGTCGCTAGTGGATGGGCATTCGCTCGTGGAAATAGCTGCCCGGCTGAGCATGTCTCATGAGGCAGTGCGGGCGCGAAAATCGCGGATGGTCAAGAAGATTACAAAAAAGTTTGCCGGCGCGTCACAGAGCGCGCCACTGTAGCCACGTATCATTGGGGAGAGCATGAATTGCCAGCGCGTTGCCGATGATGAGATCGTAGAGAGATATCTCAACGGCCAGCTTGAACCCGCTTTGCAGGACGATTTCGAGGTCCATATCCTCGAGTGCCCGCATTGCCGCGCGCGCGCAGAGACGTTGAGTGCAGCTCGTGCCGGCCTGGCCCAACGGGCGCACGAAATTCGCCTGCTGCCCGCAAGGGCGGCGCGTCGTCTTCGCCTGGCTTGGCTGGGAATCGCCGCCGCTCTTATCGCGGCCTGCGCTCTCGGATTTTACGAGCTCCGCTCCACGGCTCATCAATCACCAGCGCAGACGGGCGGCCAGACGCAAGCTCCGCAGCCGGGACCGGTAAAACCTGCGATTTCCCAGGAAGCCAGCGTTGCGCCACATGCTGCCAGCGGCGCACAATCACCCGCGCAAAAGCAGCCGGTCACAGCAACCACATCCAAAAAGCCAGAGGTTGTCACTCCCGTCGTGGGTCAAGGAGCAAACCCTGAGCAAGCTCAAAATGCGCCCCCATCCACCGCAACAAATTCGCAGGTTGCGGCGGAGCAGCAAAGCAATCCGGCAGCCGGAGTCTCCGCCTCTGACTTTGCCGCAAAACACAGGACTTCCCCCACGCAGATGAGTGAAGAGCAGGCCGTGGAGCTCTACAGCTTGGCGACAGTCCAGCCGCCATCCTACGCTTTCTCGGGTCTTGCAGTGGACGCTAAACTGCCAGATGCCGGCGCAAAACCTTCGGGGCTATCACAAGGTTTCACCGCAACCAGCACCGGGCGGGCCTTGTTCCAGATTGGAATGGTGGCATATGTGGAAAAACGCTACGCCGCTGCTGCCGATTCACTGCAGACTGTACTCGAAGGAGAGCCCAGGGCGGCGGACGCCAACTTCTATCTGGGGATCTGCAGACTCATGCAGGGGCGTCCCAATGAATCGATTGCTCCGCTGAAAACAGTATTAGTGGCACCCATCGGGACGCTCACGCAATCGGCGCACTTCTACCTGGCCAAGGCATACCTGCAGATCAGCAACCTCGCGCAGGCGGAGGAAGAAATGCAGGCGGCTGCCGCCATGCCCGGCCGTCTGACGGCAGAAGCGCGTTCGCTCGCAGCGCGCATCCAGGCCCTGCGCAAGAGCAAGGGATCCCAGGAGAACGTCGGCCCGCAGAAGCCTAACTGATTTCTTAGCTCGAAGAAGGCCACAATTATTGTGCCATCTCGGCGCCCGCGATGCCGTCTTCCCCTTCGCTTGCGCTTACCAGCTTCAGCTCCCAACCACCGAACATTCGTGGCTGCAGGTGTATGAAATATTCTTCACACACCGCGGCAGTAATGATAAGGGCCTTTTCCGCCGCTATTTGGCAGGAGTGATGACCGGGTGCGAGTTCCACAACGGCATACTGCCGCTCGCCGATCTGTGCAACCTGCTTGCCGTCGCAGGAAACCAGTACCTGGCTGTGATGGTCGTCTTTGGTCCTGTAGATCGTCAGCACGGCTGTCGAAGCGGAGATAGGCAATTGTGCCTGTGCCTGTTCCACTTCAGAGCGGCCTAGAGTGATGGCGCCCTGCACGAAACCTGCGATCCTGCTGCCTAGAGGAATCCAGTTTTTCTTCTTTTCATCGGCGGGAAAATCATTCTCGTTGTTGGAGATGGCCGCGAAAATGGGAAGGGTCTTTTGGGGATGAATAACCACTCCGCCGTGCTCTGACTTTACGTCGGCATAAAAACGCCCGGGCTTGCCTTTCTTGAAGGCCCGCAGAGGAATTTGCGCGCCATCGACGCCTTTGATCCAGTCGAGCTGGAGAAAAAGACCCGTCTCTTCCGACGGATGTTTGTTGTACAAGACCGGCACCGCATTTGTAATCGTCGCCCGTCCAATCGCGCCCTTGGCAATCACCACGCGTCCGTCGATGCGAACATTGGCCGTCGCCACCAGCCGCACGAGGTCGCCGGCCTGGGCCTCAGGAACGCCGCTTGGCGGCGGCACCAATGGGTTCGCCCTGACCGCTTTCCCTGCCACTTCCTGCGCGAAGCGCAGCTCAACCTCGGTGCCGTCCGGAATGATGAACTGCTGTGCCGCTACCGTGGAGGGGGAATCTGCATTAGTCTCTGCGGACAACAGAATTGTTGACGCAATGCCGAGGCTTCGCCGTCTCATGTCAGAGAGAAACATGTCTTCCAATTCCCAAGCGTAATATTAGCGGCTCTTCGAGTTCTTTGTTGAGCCTTTTCTGCGGATGTAACTTCCATGGCCTCCGGCGTGGGAGCACGAAAGAGTTGGTTCCCTTAACGGCCCTTCTCTTCCGCACGCTCCCATCCGACCTCATGATCGGCCAGCCTGATCTGTCAACCAGTGGCTAGAAACGCAATACGATTCCCGCCCCAGCAGAAGCCGTTTGATGATTCCTGAAGCCAAAGCCGGGGTCCCCTGTCAAGAAGTGTCGCGTCTGCACACGGAAGCCCAGCGCCGGAATGGGCGTCTTGATATCAATGCCGCCGCCGATCTGATAGGCTCCGGTGGTACGGCTCACAACCCCGCCATCAAGGATTTTTTGACCCGGTGGTTCTTTTCCGCGCCTCCGCAGGTTCACGTCTGCGCGGTGAGGTCTTGATTACCGCTCTGCTGCGTTACTCAATATGTGTGGTTTACAAGCGGCGAAGTGTGACATGCGGTATGTGGAAAAAGAGCAAAGGGATGGCGTTAGCAGCCGCCACTGCTATTTTCATTAGTATGGCTGGTCTTTCCCTGCAGCAAATCCAATGCGTGCGGTAGCAATTCGATCACAGCTTGCAATGATTCAACCGCAGCCTTGGGACTTCCTGGAAGATTAACAATCAAAGATGTGCCGCAGATACCACAGACGCCCCGGCTTAACGCAGCCAGCGGTGTCTTCTTTGCGCCTTCGCTGCGCATGCGTTCGGAAATCCCTTCCACCAATCGGGTACACACGGCGCGTGTGGCTTCAGGAGTGACGTCGCGGGCGGCGATTCCGGTCCCGCCGGTGGTCACAACCAGGGGAGCGGAAGCTGCGAGCCGTCGCAGCGCGGCCTCGATCACCTTTTGTTCATCGGGAACGATCTCCATTTTTTCCACGGCTAAACGATTTTTCTGCAGGAGTTCCTTCACAGCAGGGCCGGAGAGATCAGCGCGAGAGCCGGCAGAAGCGGAGTCGCTTACGGTAAGAACGGCTGCTTTCATACAAAAAGCTGCCAGTCGTCAGTTGCCAGTTGCCAGTTATACATGCAAGGAAGCTGTTGGGCTGTTGAGCTATTTTAAGTTCGGGTTAAAGAGTTCATCAATCCGTTTAAAACGCGACCGATTTCAGCGGACTGACTTAACAGTGATATTGCTGTGTCCTCATCGCAACTGGGAACTGGCTGCTGGCAACTGCTTTCAGGCTTCTACGTTGTCTTTATTGGCTTCATCCACCAGACGCAAGCCTTCCATGAGCAATCCCTGGGTGGAGCGGGTGATGGTCTGCTCAGTGCTCGATCCGGTGAAATCAATAAGGAAGTTGCCGGTCTGCCAGG
>QIAW01000120.1:0-3440 GCA_003225655.1 Acidobacteriota bacterium | reverse complement strand
CCCTCGCTGAAGTACATGTCGCAGCGCTCGTTGTTGCTGGTGATGGCGAGCGAACAGCTCTTGCGGCCCATTTCCAGCGATTGTAGCAAGTCGAGGCAGCTCATCTGCACCAGGTTGCCGCGCACGGTGCTCTCGCCCGCCGCTTCCCGGGTCAGCTTCTCCAGCGCGATCTTGTCAATCACTTTCTTGATGTGGGCGATGGCCTCTTTCAGGAAAAAGGGCTTCTCTACGAAGTCTTCCACAGCTTCCTGAAGGATTCTTAGTTTTTCGGCAATGTCGTTCTTGCTGGCCAGCAGGATAATGGGCACGCGTGCGGTATTGGCCCGGCCCTTGAGCTTTTCCATGAGCTGGCGGCCATTCATACCGGGCATATCGTAGTCGCTGATGAGCAGGTCGGGTGGGTCGTCAATGGCCTTAAGCAGGGCGTCGGCCCCATCGGTAGCAGTGAGCACCGGGCTGGTGAGTTCGGCCAAGTCCCGTCGCAACATCTCCAAGATCATTGGATTGTCGTCGACCAACAAGATTTTGACATTGGCGGCCATGAGGCTACTTCTTCATCCGTCGATTCACAATTTGCTGCTGACCCTGCTGCTCTTGCTGATTCTGGCGGCGGTATTCGCCACTCTTGCCCCCTGACTTGCGTTGCAGCACGACCTCACGGATTTCCATACTTTTATCCAGGGCCTTGCACATGTCATAGATGGTAAGGGCGGCAACACTCGCTGCGACCAGCGCTTCCATCTCAACACCTGTGGGGGCCATTGTAGCGGCGGTGGAGACGATTGAGACGCCATTTTCGCACAGCTCCACCCGGACATCAACGTGAGAAAGCGGCAGACTATGGCACAAAGGGATCAATTCTGCCGTGCGTTTTGCGGCACTGATGCCCGCTATCCGGGCCACTTCAAAGGGGTTTCCCTTAGGATTCGCCGGGAGCGCCCTGATGACCTCGGGCGACATAACTACAAAGGCACTGGCCTCAGCCTCGCGCCGGGTGGAAGGCTTGCTGGAAATATCCACCATGGCGACCCGGCCGCGGGAGTCGAAATGAGAGAGTTTAGACATTCATTCAGAACCCAGGCGGGACACGCTCAACCCCTGTCGCCCAGGGCTACATTCGTCTAAGAGTCTTGGGGGTGTGAACAGAATTCAGTCAACTCTAGAGTAACACTGTTTTCCATGCTTTTATCGGCGAATGAGCACTTCCACCATTTCGCCAGCGGCAATGACAGCCCGGTCCGGGGGGATCACTACGTAGCAGTTGGCCTGGGCGGTGGCTACAATGTCCCCTGATCCCTGCCAGCGCACCAGCTCCACCTGTGAACCACTTAGGAGTGCCGGCAAAAAACGGGTGAGGCCGGTTTTGGTCTTGATCTCCGCCTTAAGACGCGCCTGCAAAAGCGGCAGCGGGCGGGGAGGCGCTCCCGCCAAAGCGTCAATCATCGGCTTGGCAAACAGCTCAAAGGTCACCATGGTGGAGACAGGATTGCCGGGCAATCCAAAGAAATACGCGCCCACGCCGCTGGCAGCCGGAGGAATGCGCCCGAAGACGATTGGTCTGCCCGGCTGAATCAGTGCGCCGGTAAACAGGAACTCGGCGCGGAACTCGGCGAGCACTTGCTCCACCAAATCATATTTGCCCATAGAGACCCCGCCCGACAGCAACAGCAGGTCTGATTTCAGGCCCTCCCCCACCAGTTCGCGGAGCCGCGAAAGATCGTCGGGCGCGATGGGAAGCTGCAGCGCCTCGCCTTCCGCCGCCGCCACTTGCGCGGCCAGGGAGTAGCTGTTGGAGTTGCGGATCTGATGCGTCTGGGGGCTGGCGCTGATCTCTACAATCTCATCTCCAGTAGAAAGAATCGCGACCCTCGGTCGCCGATACACTTGCAACTGAGTTTTTCCCACGCTGGCAGCCACGGCGATGGTGGCGTGGTCAATGCGGTGTCCGGGAGCGAGGAGCGCAGCGCCCTTACGCGCTTCGCTGCCGGCGGGAACGATGTTTTCCCCCGGTTTTACGCTGCGCTGCACCAGAACCTTGTCGCTCTTACGCGATGTGTACTCCACCATCACGACGGCATAATCGCCGCCCGCTGGAGCTGGCGCCCCGGTCATGATTTCGAGTGCCTCCCCAGCCTGTAAGCTTCCACCGTATTGCGGACTGCCGGCCTTGATCTCGCCAATCACGCGCAATGCCGCTGGCGCGCCCTCGCTGGCGCCGGCCACATCGTTCGCACGGAGCACATAGCCGTCGCGCGTGGTCCGGTTAAAAGGCGGCAAATCGCGGTCAGAAATAATCTCTTCAGCCAGCACGCGTCCGGAGCTGCCCAGCAAATCTATTTTTTCGCTTGAGAATGTGCGCTTGCGCAGCAGGTCCCCTGCCGCTGTTTCAACGATCTTGCGGGCCTCTTCAAAGGGAAGTACGCGCTCGGGATGGGCTGGATAGGCCATGGGAAACGCAGTTTCAGAAAAGAAAGGCGGCCAAGCGGCCGCCTTGCCAGGAATAGATTTTAAGCTGTCTTACTTGCTCTTGGTTGGAGTCGTGGCTTTTGCTTTCTTATAAGAGGTTGGCACCGTCTCGCCAAAGCCTTCAATCAACCCTTTGGCCTCTTCCGCGTGCTTGCCCTCGGGTTCAAGCTCCAGATATTTGTTGAATGCCTCAACCGTTCCTGAGGCCGGCACCATCTTGCCGCTTTTATCAATCGTGGCTTTGGAGGTCAGGTTAATGCCCTTCTGGTAGTAGGCCTCCGCGTAGTCCGGCTTGGCGGCAATGGCTTTATCAAAGGCCTCATTGGCCTGGCTGATCTCTTTCTCTTTGTTGGCCCCGTTGGTTTCTCTTGTCGCCATGTTGGTCAAAGTAGCGCCCGCATTGAAGAAATACATATGGGCGTTGGGCACATCTTGCTTAGCGGCAGCGGTGTATTCGTTCAAAGCCTCGTTGGAGTTGCCACTCTTGGCATAAGCCTGCCCAAGGTTGTTGTGATATTTGCCCTCAGAGATCTTCATATCATTCACCACTTTTTTGTCCGCGGTCGGGGGGGCGGCGGCGATGGCCTTGTCGAGCAGCTCAATGGCTTTTTTGTAAGCCTCGATGGCCTTCAGGAAGTGAGGTGCTCCTTCCTCTTTGCTGGTGGCAGTGGCGCCGGCGCCCAGCTCAGCATCTCCCATCACCGCCCAGATCACGTCACGGGTGGAGTCAAGGGCGAGCGCATCATCGATAATCTGGATTGCGTCGGTCCACTTGCCGGCATCCTCAGCCACTTTGGCGTCCTTCAGCTTCTGGTTCAGAGTATTGATCTTTGCGGTCTCCTGAAGCCGCTCCTTAGCTTGCTGGACATTCTTGGGGTTTTTCTGCGCCTCTTGCATTTCTTTCTGGAAATCAAAGGCGAACTCGTTGCCCTGCTCGCTCAGTCTTACGGGGATGTCTTTGTAAGAATGGAAGA
>QIAW01000631.1 GCA_003225655.1 Acidobacteriota bacterium | reverse complement strand
GAGCACAGTCGCCGATGTGGCCATTAACCAGCGTGATATGGGCGCCATAAGCTTCGCACTCCACGCGGTTGGCGAGAGGAACATCTTTGGGCATGAAGATGTGCGCTTCAGTTCCAGCGGCAGCGGCGTAGGCGGCCAGCGCGCTGGCGGCATTACCGGCTGAGGGAATGGCGAGCTTGCGCAATCCGTAAGCCTTGGCCATGGTGACGGCCAGACACAGCCCACGGGCTTTGAAGCTGCCGGTTGGGTTCAAACCTTCGTCTTTGATAAAGACATTTTTCTCGCGCCGACTGGGCAGCATGGGCGTGAACCCTTCGCCGAGAGAAACCGGGGCGACATCAGGTAGCACCTCGCGGTATCGCCAGAGAGATTTTTCGCGGCCAGCGAGTGACTCACGATTGAAATTCTTCTTTATGGATTTGAGATCGTAGATCACGTACAGAGCGCCGGCATCCTTGGGGCAAACGGTTTGCGGCGATGCGGCGGAAACCTCGAAGCCGCATCTGGAGCAGCGAAGGCAGGAGATGTTTTTCACCTGCTGGAACCCCCCCTCCCCCTCCCCCCTCGATCTTTTGCAATCATAGATTTACAAGAGAAGCCAGCCGTAAGTCTTTGGATTTAAGATAGTTATAGCCAAAATATTGAAATCAGGTAGTTTATCGGGCATTACGCGCTAATTGTTTCCTCACTCGTCCGACGGAGCAATATTCGCATAAGATTCGCTCCAATGTCAAGAGCTTCTGTTTTCGAGGACTGCGTACAAAATTTCATTCTTTTTTTGCTAAAACTAGCATCTAAACCGACCGTCCGTAGCAGCGGCAACTCTCGTCATTCCGAATTCATTTCTCTGGTAGGTTAAAACTATGGCCACAAGAATGGCATATATCGAAGCCCCCTATCCCACCCAAGCAGATTCGCCGCATTCGGTGCAGTTTTATTCGGACGAAAAATTCCTCATAGAAAGTCTCGCGCCTTTTATTGGCAATGCATTGGTGGCTGGCGACGCCGCGATTGTGATCGCCACCGACGCTCATCGCCAGGCGTTAGCGGAGAGCCTGCAAGAACGGGGATTGGACCTGGTGACGGCATCGAAAAGCGGCCGGTATGTGGCGCTAGACGCCGCCGAGACGCTATCGCAGTTCATGGTAGATGACTGGCCGGACCAGCAGCGGTTCACCGAAATCATAGGAAAGATCGTTGAGCAAGCCCGCAAGGCGGCGGGCGGCAAAGACCGGCACGTGGCGGCTTTCGGCGAGATGGTGGCGCTGCTCTGCGAAGAAGGCAAGCGGGTGGCGGCAGTACGGCTGGAGCAATTATGGAATGATCTAGGGCAAGCTCACCGCTTTTACCTGCGGTGCGCCTATTCGATGAACGTCTTCCGCGACGCCGCCCACGGCGAAGCGATGATGAAGATCTGCGGTGAGCATACTCATGTGATTCCGGATGAGAGCTATTCCGCCCTGACTAGCGATGAGCAGCGGGCCCGCGAAGTGGCGTTGTTGCAGCAGAAGGCCAGGGCGTTGGACAGCGAGAGCATACAGCGAAGAAATGCGGAGAAAGACACAGAAATGCTGGCGGCAATCGTGGAGTGTTGCGATGACGCTATTGCCAGCAAAGACCTGGACGGCGTCGTGACCAGTTGGAATGCGGCGGCGGAGCGGATATTTGGCTACAAGGCGGAAGAGATCATCGGCCAGCCAGTAACGCTCATCATCCCGCCAGAGCTGCATGCGGATGAGCCCATCATCCTGGGCAAGATACGCCGAGGAGAGCGCCTTGACCACTTCGAAACCGTGCGCATAACTAAAGACGGCAGGCGGATCGATGTTTCGTTGACAGTGTCGCCGATCAAAGATGAAAAAGGACAGGTGATCGGCGCCGCCAAGGTGGTGCGCGATATTACGGAGCAAAAGCGGACGCGGGCGGCGCTACGGCAGGCGGAAAAACTGGTGGCGGCGGCCGAGCTGGGCGCGAGCATCGCCCACGAAGTGAACAATCCCATGCAGTCACTGACCAATCTGTTGGCGCTGATCTCGTACAAGAGTTCGCTCGATGCCAATAGCCGGCAGCTGGTATCCCTGGCGCAGGGAGAGCTGGTGCGTCTGTCGCGCATCACCCAGCAGATGCTCTCGCTTTATAGCCAATCCGAACTTCCACAGCGAGTCAAAGTCACGGAATTGCTAGAGGATGCTTTGGATCCACTGGCCATGCGGATACGGTCAAACAATATCAGGCTGGAGCGCAGCTACCAATTCACTGGCGAGATCAACGGCTTTCCTCTGGAACTCAGGCAGTTATTCTCTAACTTGTTGTTGAACGGCATCGAAGCGGCGGGCGAGGGCGGGCAAATCCGAGTGCGCGTGGTGCCTCACAAAGACTTGGATTCCCAGCGAGGAGAGGGCGTGAGAGTCGTGGTGGCTGACAACGGCGCCGGAATCCAGAACGGGCTGCGCCAACGGATCTTTGAGCCTTTCTTCACCACCAAGGAAGAAAAAGGCCGAGGGTTGGGTCTTTGGGTGGCAAAAGGAATTGTGTCCAAGCACCAAGGCTCTATTCGGATGCGGAGCAGTACCAACAGCGTTCGACGCGGCACTACTTTCTCAATCTTTCTGCCGACGGAAGTTTCAGTAACGTTAGCTGCCTGACCTGCCGCTAATACATTAGCTATCTCATGCGCGGGCAGAAGGAGTTCGCAACTGCTTCATCAGCGCGCCGGCTTTACGAAACCAAGGACGTTCCTTGCGCTTGAGGTAATGAGGCAAGGTGGCTTTCTTGTTGAGAACGCGCTGCGCCCAGTCACGGGCTTCAGCCAGGCGGCCTTGCCTGGCCAGGAAACAAGCATAGTTAAATTGAGTTTCCGATAGCGTCGAAGTATTGAGCGTGCTGGCGAACAGCGCCTCAGCCTTTTGCGGCTGGCCGGTTTGCGCCCAGGCATGAGCCATAAGCCCGGCGGCGCGGCCGTAATCATATTTGGGATCAAAGCTGATGACTTTTTCCAGATCGGCGGCAGCGGGCGCATAATCGGCGACTTCCAGTTCACAGAGCGCGCGCCGATAGAAAGGATCGGCGTGGTCGGTGCGTGAGGAGATGGCGCGGTCGAAGCACTCACGCGCCCGAACGAATTTCCCCTCATCGAGATAAAGGATTCCCAATTCTTCGTAATTGCCCGCCGCAGGATTGTCGAGCACGATAGTTTCAAGCTGCTGGATGCGCGAGCGGCGGGAGAATCCCTGAAAGGCATGCCGCAGCAAGACTATGTCGGGTGCGGCCTCGGCAAACAAGTAAACCAGCGCACCCAAACCGCCGCCCATGAGAATGATCCAGAGCCAAT
>QIAW01000630.1 GCA_003225655.1 Acidobacteriota bacterium | reverse complement strand
GGTCGCCGCTGCTGGCGCTCGAAAACGTGATTGCTACACCCCACATTGCCGGGTCCACACATGAGGCGCAGGATGCCGTAGGCATGCAGATTGCCCGGCAGGTCAAAGACTACCTGAAAGACGGGGTGATCCAGAATGCCGTCAACGTGCCCTCGGTCTCGCACGATGAATACGTGGAGATGGAACCCTATATCGTTCTTGCCGAGCGGCTGGGCGCCTTCCTGGCGCAATCGACAGAGGGCAACCTGGAAGAAATTTCCATCCGCTACAGCGGGCGCATTGCGGAGTGGAAGACAGATTTGATTCGCAATGGGGCCATCAAGGGCATCCTGAACATGATGCTCTCTGAGCGCGCCAACCTGGTGAACGCGGCATCGCTGGCGCAGGAGCGCGGTCTGCGCGTGCACGAGGCCAAGAACACGGAAACTTCAGGCGGCTGGCCGGGCAACGTGCTCTCGGTGCTGGTGAAGACCAACCAGAAAGAGATGCTGGTGAAGGGCGCTGTTCTGCACGGCAGGTCTCCGCGCCTGCTGGCGGTGGATGACATTGACGTGGAAGCGCCGCTCGAGCACAACATCGTCTACCTGCAGAACCGCGACGTGCCCGGCGTGATCGGCAAAATCGGGACCGTGCTCGGCAGCCACAAGGTCAACATCGGCAACTTCGCCCTAGGCCGCCGCGCCGGCGAAGGCAGCGACGCTATCGCTGTGGTGCAAGTAGACAGCAAAGTACCGGAGGCCGCCCTGGCCGAGCTGCGTAAAATTGAAGCGGTGAAAGTGGCAAAAACCGTGCGATTATAAGGGAACCCCCTCGTTTCAAACTGCGGAGGTACCCATGTCGAAAACGATAGTGTGTCTGATCGCGCTGCTCGCGCTGGTTTTTCCGGGCAGCGCGTTTTCTTTGAATGGCAATGAACTTTCTGGAGACTGGACCGTGACTTGGCCCAATAATGAGAACAAACAGAACCAGAATGATATGTCACTCACTTATAGTGACGGGAGTTTCTCCGGAACTTACATCAACGACGGCAAAGATTCCTGCCCCGTTTCAGGGGCGCTTGCCAAAGCGAACGGGCATCTCATCCTTCATATCAAATGCCCAAAGTGGGGAATCGAAATGGATGGAACGGCTTCCGCCGACGGGAAGATGGCCAAGGGCACTTACTGGGCATATGGTGACGCCAGCGGGCCGTTCACGATGACAAAGCATGAGTCACAGTGAGCCGCTCCTGCGAGCGGCGCAAAGGCACAGCCCAGGCGGCTGTACTACTACGTCCTAAATTCTTTGCTTTTCGCGAAGATTTTAACATGGTGATTTGGAGAGGGCTATCCCGTCTTGTCGATATTGAGTTGGGGATCATGATTGGAGCTCAACTTGTGGGTAATTGAAAGGCCTGAAGGCCGGGGCTCCCACCGTGCGTCGCAAGCGACGCGTCAATAACATTGCGACTGGCCGCGCTGTGCCACACGAGTCTTTTAAAAGGAATTACTCTTCTTCCTGGCCGCGACGGAGTTTTCTGCTTTCCGCCAGCACGCTCATACTGTGCATCAGGTTTTGCAGGGTCACAATCCCCACAAGACGCTCCTGGTCCACGACCGGAATAATCGTCAAACCCCGCGAGGTGATTTTGCGGAAGGCGCTGGCCAGGGTGTCATTCTTGCCGGCGATCTCATAGGCGCGGTTCATGATGGACTGCACGTAGGCGTTGCCGCCATCGCGCAAGGCCTGAAGAATCTTGTGGCGGGAAACGACGCCGACCATGTCCGTGCCACGGACGACGGGGAAATCATCCTGCAGGGTATGGACGGCTTTACTGAGGGCGTCTTCCAGCGTGTCTGCGGGTGAAAGAGTGGAAAACTCGGTCAGCATGACCTCTTCCATGCGCACGTTTTCCAAAACCGATTGGAACAGGACGGTGCGCTCCTCAAGCTGCGCGCCCACAAAGAGGAAGAAACCAGCCAGCATCAACCATGTGTTCCACAGGCCGGCCGCCATGAGCGAGATCACAAACAGGTTTCCCACGTTGACGGCGCGGCGCGTGGCCAAGGCGTAATCCATATGGCGCGAGAGCAGAGCGCGCAACACCCGGCCGCCATCCAGGGGAAAGGCAGGCAGCAGATTGAGCCCGGCAATGAAGAGATTGATCCAGACGGCGGAGCGAGGCAGGTTGGCCAGATGCAGCAGAGGAGGCTGCCGTAGAGCGGCCTGCGGCCAGAACTCGCGGGCAATGACTACAAGGCCGAGGGCCAGAGCAATATTGACCATCGGTCCCACCAGCGCAATGCGGATCTCGCGTTGAGGATCGACGCCATGGTGGCTGATATGGGAGCTTTCTTCCCGGGCGCTTTCCATGAGCGAGAGGCCGCCGATGGGCAGCAGAACGATGGCGCGCGGCAGGGGGCCTCCACGCAACGAGACTGCCAGATGTCCTAATTCATGGGCCAGCACGGCAGCCATGACAATCCCGGTAAAGGCCAGGCTGCGCAGGAAGGTGTTGGTGGGATCGGCGCCTTTGGATTCGGTCATCCAGACGAAAAGCAGCAGGAAGAAAAACGTGAGGTGCACCCGCACGTTGATGCCAAACCACTGCCCCGCCGGAATTGACCAACTACGCATGCCCATAACAATGCTCTATAAGCATTGTACAAAGGATTAGACGCCAAATTGAGGGTGGGGGTTCCACGAAGGAACAAATCCAAGGCTTTTTATCGTAAAACTGCCATCATTTAAAGGACTTAAAGACAATTTCGTTGCGAAGGAACCGGCCTATCAAAGCCCTTCAATAACCCAGCCGATCTTTGAATTCCCGGGCTCGATCACGAGCGACGGTCAACTCTGTGTTCCTGTCATCTTTGAGCCGCACGCTCAATCCGCCTCCGGGGAGCGAAGCGACCTCCTTGATCCAGGCTGCATTGACCAGCGTGCTTCGATGGATGCGGAGAAACTTGCCAGGGTCTAATCTCTTCTCCAGCTCCGCGATGCTGTAGTCGACGCAGTGCGTCTTGCCCTCGGCTACAGCGTAGGTCAGTTTATCCTCGGCGAAAAAATGGGTGATCCGCACTAAATCAATGAACCAGAGCCTGTCTCCAAGCCGTGAGGCAATACGGTCGGGATATTCGGGCTGAGGCTGCCGTAATGAATCGGCCAGATCTTTGAACAATATGCGCAGGTCCGGTTGCGAGGAGCCGCCTGGAATTCGCAAACGCTCGATCTTGGTAAGCGCCCGCTCCAGTTGCTCGGGATCGACCGGCTTCAGCAGGTAGTCCACCGAGTTAACCGCAAAAGCTTTCAGGGCATATTGGTCATACGCAGTGGTAAAAATCACCATCGGCTGAATGGGCAGGCGCGCCAGAACTTCAAAACCGTTTAGGCGCGGCATGTGAATATCCAGAAAGCATACGTCGGGAGGAGACGAGGTCAGCGCCTCCACGGCTTCTTCCGGCACGGCCGTGCTGCCGATCACCTCGACGCGCCCGGTTTGTTCCAGCAGCCTGGCCAGGCGCTTCAGCGCCAACGGTTCGTCATCCACCAAATATGCGCGTAGTTTCATGAGTGTGGCAATACCATCTCTACCACACAGCGGCCGTGGCGCTGAAACACGTTCAGGTGGGCGCCGGGGCCGAACAAGCTGTCGAGACGCCTCACCAGATTATCGAGGCCATGGCCCGCGCGGACA
>QIAW01000119.1 GCA_003225655.1 Acidobacteriota bacterium | reverse complement strand
CGTTCGGTAATCTGCTCGCCCAGCCACATGATGAAAACCGAACCGGCCGTCATGGTCAGCATGGCCAACAGCACGAATCCGGTGCCCGGATTGACCACCACCGCCTCACCGCCGGCTGCCTGCATGCGCATCAACTGCCAGGCAATGCCCAGCGACTGCAATGCCGAGAGCACCACCGTCAGGTAGCGCGTCCACTGGGTAATTTTCTTGCGCCCCAGCTCACCCTCTTTTTGCAGCTTGGCCAATGGCTCATACACCACCGTCAGCAACTGCAAAATAATGGACGCTGTAATGTACGGCATGATACCCAGGGCAAAAATCGTCAAACGGCGCAGGTTGCCGCCGCTGAACATATCGATGAAGCCCAGGGCGCCGCCCTGGTACTGCTCAAAAGCGCGTTGCAACGCATCGGCATTTACACCCGGTGTAGGGATGTGTCCGCCCAGTCTGTAGACCGCCAGCATGGCCAGCGTGAACAGAACACGCTTGCGCAGGTCAGGAACGCGGAAGATATTGGCCAGCTTCTCGAACATTTACTGCAAAACCTCAACTTTGCCGCCGGCTTTGGTGATCTTTTCCTGCGCCGACTTGGAAAACTTGTGAGCGTGTACGGTGATGGCGCCCTTTAATTGGCCATCCCCCAGAATCTTGATGCGGTCGTTCTTTCCCGCGAGACGCGCTTTATGCAGCACCGCAGGCGTGATCGTCTTCTCGCCCAGCTCCACCAGCCGGTCCAGGTTCACCACCGCGAACTCCTTGCGGAAGATGTTAGTGAAGCCTCGCTTGGGCAGGCGGCGATGCAATGGCATCTGCCCGCCCTCAAAGCCGCGGATCATGCGCGAGCCTGAGCGCGAACGTTGCCCTTTATGGCCGCGTGTGGAGGTTTTTCCCATGCCGCTGCCCATACCCCTGCCCACGCGCTTGCGGTTTGCTGTCGCCCCCTTGGGAGGCCGTAATGTCGAAAGGTTCATAGCAATCTCTTAATTCTATTCCCGTAGAGACGTAGCTTGCTACGTTTTAGCCACGCAAAATTTCTCGTAGCGAAGCAGCATGCTGGTCTCTATCAAAAATCTTTACGCAACAATCTTGACCAGGTGTGGAATCTTCTGCACCATGCCACGGATCGAAGGTGAATCCTCACGCTCAACGATCTGGTTCAGCTTGGTGAAGCCCAGGCCCTTGACCACTTTCTTGTGCTTCACCGGCGAAGCGATGGCAGAACGGAACCACTGGATCCGGATTTTGCCTGTCGCCTGTTTGCTTTTGGTCGCACTCATGGTTTTACAGCTCCTCGACGGTCTTGCCGCGCAGCGCCGCGACTTCTTTTCTGTCGCGCAACTGCTGCAGCGCATTAAAGGTCGCCTTGATCACGTTGTGCGGGTTCGCTGTGCCAATGGACTTGGTCAGCACGTTTTGTACGCCGACCGCGGTCATCACCGCGCGCACCGCTTTGCCTGCGATGACGCCAGTCCCTTCCGGCGCCGGCTTCAACAGCACCATGCCGGAGCCAAAGCGTCCCAGCACTGTGTGCGGAATGGTGGTTTGCGTCAGGTTGACCTTGACCAAGTTCTTCTTGGCCGCTTCCATCCCTTTGCGGATGGCCTGCGGCACTTCCTTGGCCTTGCCCGAGCCATAGCCCACGGTGGCTGCGGAGGGGTCGCCCACCACCACCAGCGCGGCAAATGACATGTTCTTGCCGCCCTTGACCACCTTGGTCACGCGGTTGATGGCCACCACTTCATCCTTCAATTGCAGCGAACCTGCGTCAATCCTTGGTTTCTTTGTTATAACTGGCATAAGAATTCAATTCCTAAAATTGCAGTCCGGCTTCGCGCGCCGCGTCCGCCAGCGCCTTGACCCGCCCGTGATAGATGTAGCCGCCGCGGTCAAACACCACCTTGCTGACACCTTTGGCCTTGGCCCGTTCGGCAATGGTCTTGCCGATCTCTTTTGCGGAAGCCACGTTGCCTCCCACCTTTTTCGCGCCTTTGCCTTCCTTGGTGCTGGCGCTCACGATGGTCTTGCCCGACATATCGTCAATCAACTGCACGTATATGTGGTTGAGTGAGCGGTACACATTCAGCCGCGGCCGCTCCGATGTACCCAGCATCTTCTCGCGGATACGCTTATGCACCCGCCGCCGTGTCGCGTCTTTCGAAATCAGTGGAATCATAATCAGTTCTCAGTTGTCGGTTCCTAGTTCCCAGTTATGCGAGACCGCTTATCAGTCACTACAACCACTACAATCTGCATCACCAGGAACCAAGTCAGACGTTGCCGCGAAACGCAGCGGCTGCCTCTCTAAATCGAAAATGGTAAATCGAAATTCGTACTTCATTATTTCGCGCCGGTCTTGCCTACTTTCTTCTTCAGCTTCTCGCCTGCGTACCGCACGCCTTTGTTCTTGTAGGGATCGGGCGGTCTCAGTCCACGCATATCCGCGGCCACCTGGCCCACCTTCTGCCGGTCAATGCCGCTCACGGTCACGCGCGTCTGCTTGGCGTCAACCGCAGCCTCCACGCCGGTGGGCAAAGGCACCTCAATCGGATGCGAATAGCCCAGGGTGAACACCACCGTGTTCTTGCCTTTTAACTCAGCGCGGTAGCCGATGCCCACAATTTCCAGCTCTCTCGTCCAGCCCTTGGTCACGCCTTCCACCGCGTTGTTCACCAGCGCGCGCACCAGGCCATGCACCGCGCCCTTGGAGTCGTCCTCGCGCGTTACATGAATGTGGCCGTCTTTTTGCTCCAGCTTCACGCCGCCCGGCAGGTGATTATCCACCTTGCCCTTGGGACCCTGCACGGTGACCACGTTGCCCTGCACCTGCACCTTGACGCCCTGCGGCAGTGTTATCGGTTTTTTGCCAATTCGCGACATTCCAAAATTCCTTCTTCAATTTGAAACTAGAAACCCGAAACTTGAAACTGCTTTACCACACTTCGCACAACAGCTCGCCACCCACGCCCTGCTTGCGCGCCTGGCGCCCGGTCATGACACCCTTAGGCGTGGTGAGGATGTTGATGCCCAACCCTCCGAGCACGCGCGGAATCTCGTCGCGGCCAACGTACACCCGGCATCCCGGACGAGAAATGCGGTTCAGGTTGGTGATCGCGCTCTCGTTGTTGTTGCCGTACTTCAGGTATAAGCGCAGGACCTTGCGTCCCTCTTCCTCCACGCCCTTGAAGCTGGCAATGTAGCCCTCTTCTTTGAGGATGCGGGCCAACTCCAGCTTCAGCTTGGAGGCGGGAACATCCAATTTGGGGTGACGGGCGTGGATCGCATTGCGAACGCGCGCCAGAAAATCTGCCACCGGATCGGTTAATGCCATTGCTATTACTCTCCTCGTCTCGCGCGTTAGCTCCGCCATTGCGGAGAACCAGCCGCGAGAAACAAACTTATTGCATAATTTCGCAATTGTGTAACTGCGTAATTGCTTTGCACTTCAATTACCCAATTACCCAATTCCTCAATCACCAAGAGGACTTGCAAACCCCAGGAATCTCGCCCTTCAACGCCAGTCCGCGGAAGCACAGCCGGCAGATGCCGAACTTGCGTAGGTAGCCGCGCGGACGTCCGCAAATACTGCAGCGGTTGTGCCTGCGGGACGAAAACTTGGGTTTCCTCTGG
>QIAW01000629.1 GCA_003225655.1 Acidobacteriota bacterium | reverse complement strand
CAACTGATCAACCAACGAAGGCTAGGATCAGGAGTCTCTGCAATTGCTTTTGCCGAGGACTCTGTTAGCGCCAAAGGACTAGGTGATGGTGACGGAAAGGGGATAGTCCGCGTCAACTCGCTATGCCAGCGCGATAGGCGAGCTGATATTGCATCCTTGTGCCACCCCGTCCACAAGCCCAACCCAAGCGCAAGCAACACCATAGCTGCTATTCCCAATCGTTTCTTGGTTCGCCATACAGGAGCCGACCGAATGCTAGCACATCGGAAATCAGATTGACGCTGCGTTAAATAATCATTTTCATTTGGTTGTGGAAACGCTGCGCAGCGACCTCAGCGCGGGTTTCCGATCACAGTTCAGGCTGCCGGCATTGGGCGAGGATGTGGCGTGGATAATCATTTTCATTTGGTTGTGGAAACGCCGTGCAGCAACCTCAGCGCGGGTTTCCGATCACAGTTCAGGCTGCCGGCGTTGTGCGAGGATGTGGCGTGGGACGAGGTCTGGGAGTCACTGTGCGCACGGGAGTACCTGACGGAGTCGCAGTTGGTGTAGGTGTAGCTGTGGGGCTTGGAGTTGGCGTGAGTGTAGGTGTAGGCGTTGGGGTAGGTGCTGAACTGAGTTCCCAGGTGTCGTTAAAATTTCCGCTGTTATTCTGACCGCCGAAGAGAATCACGCGGCCTAACGCAACGTCATAAGCCATGCCAGCGCCTTCGCGCGCTGGCGGCGAGTGCTGCGTAGACAGCTGTATCCATGTGACGCCAGCCTGATCCCATAACCACGTTGTGTTCTGCTCCTCACCGCCGCTTGCGCCTCCAAACATAACCACTCCTTGCAGGCCGGGATCGAAAGCGGCGGAAGGCCCGTACACTAAGAGAGGCTGCAGAGCGGGAGATTGCAAAGTCCAGTTGGCGCCGTCATAGGTCCATGTGTTATTCGGGTTAACATCAGCGAGACCGCCGAACATAACAACCTGGCCCGTAAGCGTATTGGTGCCAACCGCTGCATCAGCGCGAGCAAACGGAACAGTCGACGGAAATAACTGCGTCCAATCGGAACCGGCCCACTGCCACATGGTAAGTTGATAGAAGTGGCCGTCGAACCCGCCAAAAACATCGGCCCTACCATTCGGATCGGGAAAAAGCATCGGCCCAGTGACAGCCGAAGGGTGATGCTGGGGTGCCGCCTGCGTCCACTGTAACGTGGACCCATCCCAAAGCCATGTGTCGCTCAAGTAAGTTCCGTTGAATCCGCCGAAAAGCACGACCTTTTGAGTGACGGAATCGTAGGTCATTTGGGCCGCAGTCCGGGCGGGAGGCGCAGATTGTGTGGCAATCTGCGTCCAGGTCGTGCCGTCGAAACTCCATGTGTCATTTAGATATGTCGTGCCGTTATCTCCGCCGAACATAATTACCTTTCCGCTCGCCGGATCATAGGTCATTGCAAGGTACGAGCGCGCTGGAGGAGAATTGGTTGGCGAAAGCTCAATCCAATCCGGAAAACCAAATTGAGCGGCCGCTGCGCTCGCTGCAAATGCAATCGAAATGCAGCAGCAGATAAGAATCGTCGACGCATGCGAAGAGTATCGAACCCGAGTGTGTTTCATCCCAGTCTGACTTAAGGCGCTCAACAGGCATTATGTCAAGTCGCCGAGCATGACTTTTCACCGCGCGAAATCGCAATTGACCTTCTGCAGCTTTTTCGGGCAAACTGCCGCCATGGAGGCAGAAATGAATCGCAAGTTACAGTCTGATCGTACGTAGGCAGAACGCGAAAAGTGAGAGCGTTTACTGTCGTTACTGTATTGGTTCTTCTCATTGCTTGTACCAGGAGCAAGGAGGAGCCGCCGGCCTCTGTTCCAGCCGACTGTCAGCAGTTCCTTGAT
Organism: Acidobacteriota bacterium; assembly: GCA_003225655.1. GTDB lineage: Bacteria > Acidobacteriota > Terriglobia > Terriglobales > Acidobacteriaceae > QIAW01. The sequence goes on along the minus strand of QIAW01000629.1, from coordinate 509 downwards.
CAGTATTTTGGCGCATGGAAATCAAAAGATGTCGGTAGACTGCAGGCTCTTTCGTACTATCTCTCCCCCGAGGGGCGCTCAAGACTTCCTGAGGGCAGCCTGGAACTGTGGCACCAGTCTAAAAACCAACTGGTGACTGAGAACTTCCAGAGAGTGACTGGCTTGTTTGGCGATTTTAAGGATTACAAGGTTCTTACGGTCAAGACCACGGCGATATCTGCGCAAGATCAGCCGGCGGCAAATATGATGGGCTCCGGAGTCCATACCGAATTGGTTTGCAAAGCAAGGTTTTCCAAGAAGCGCGACGTGCAGGTCGGCTTCCACCTGATCAAAGAAACAGAAGGCTCCCAGTACGTTGCCGCTGCCTGGAATTTCCAGGCAGCGCCATGAAGAATCACCTGCCGAACAGCGGCCGCAGCACAAAGGTAGCAGCGAGCTGGGTGAGGGCAGCAGAAAAGGCAGAAAGGGGTCAGAGCCAAGTATTGACACACATTAGGACGGCATTCCTA
>QIAW01000117.1 GCA_003225655.1 Acidobacteriota bacterium | reverse complement strand
CCCTGGCCGGTGTAGGGATCGTAAGGTTCAATGGTGTCATCGAGGCCGCCGGTGGCGCGGACGATGGGAACCGTTCCGTACTTCAGGCTGTAGATCTGGTTCAGGCCGCAAGGCTCGTAGCGCGAGGGCATGAGGAACATATCGGCTCCAGCCTCAATCTTGTGGGCGATGGCGTTATCGTAGGCGATCTTGACGGCAAACTTTTTTGGATACTCGGCCTGCAGGCGGCGGAAGAGCTCTTCATACACTTTGTCTCCCGAACCCAGGGCGACTACCATCATGGGCTCGCGGGCCAGTTGGTCGGCGATCTCTTCGATGAGATCAAAACCCTTCTGGGCGGCGAAGCGGGAGACGATTCCGATCACCGGCAGCTTGTTGTCGCCGTTGCCGATGGCGAATTCTGTGAGCAAGTCTTTCTTGCAGCCGGCCTTGGCATCGAGCAGTTCTGGAGTGTATTTGGTGATGATGTATTTGTCGTTCTCAGGACTCCACTCGTTGTAGTCCACGCCGTTGAGAATCCCGGCGACGGTGTCGGCGCGCTGGCGCAAGACGCCGTCTAATCCGAAGCCATACTCCGTGGTCTGGATCTCCTGGCTGTACTTCTTGCTGACGGTGGTGATGTAGTCAGAAAAGATCAGCGCGCCTTTGAGCAGGTTGACCTTGCCGTAGAACTCCATCTGGTTGATGTTGAAGAGGTCTTCAGGAAGCTGCAGCAGGGGCAGGATCTCGGGAGGAAATAAACCCTGGTATCCCATATTATGAATGGTGAAGACGGTGCTGACGCTGCGCAGCGCGGGATCGTTGGCGTACACCGTGCGTAAGAACACGGGAATAAAAGCCGACTGCCAATCGTGGCAGGAAAAGACATCAGGCACTCCCAGCACTTTGCTGGCTTCAATCACGGCGCGGGAGTACAGGGCAAAGCGCTCGGCGTTGTCGGGATAGTCGCCGGCAGAGGCGCCATAAAGGGCGTCACGGTCGAAGTAGGGCGGGTAGTCGATAAAATAGAATTCCAGCCCACCCTGCGAGCCCGCTTCGACGACCGAGCAAAAACGGTACTGGTCGGCAAAAGGGATGGTGACGCTGGAGAGAACGGTTGCCGGCTGCGTAAGTTTGGTCTGCTTATAGCGAGGAAGAAAGACGCTGACATCGTGTCCGAGCGAGGCCAGGGCCTTGGGCAGGGCGCCAACAACGTCGGCTAGCCCTCCTGTCTTGGAGAACGGAACACACTCGGACGCAGCAAAGATAATGCGCATTAAAACAAGCCTCCACAGCTTATGGACGAACGTGCTACGGGCGAACCAGCCGAACCAGACATGATGAAGCGATAAGAGTCTAAATGGCAAACAAAAAAAGGGTCAATGTATCGAGAAAGCATATCCGCGGGAAAAAAGCGCCTTTGGGGCAGAATTTTCTATTGAGATTGGTCCGGGACGCGGGGTGCTGACCGATCTGCTGGCCCTCCGGGCCGGACGCCTGATCGCCATTGAGCTTGACCGCGTGCTGGCGGCGCAGCTCCGCATGAGATATGCCACCCGCCCCAGCGTGGAGGTGATCGAGGCCAACGTGCTTACCGTAGATTTCGCCAACGTGATCAGGCGCAGACCAGGTCCTCTGCTCAACCAGGGACCGCAGGCGCCCTCAGACGAAACATTGGCGAAGGCCCACGTGGTCGGGAACCTGCCCTACTACATCACTTCCGACATACTGCTGCACCTGTTCCGCTACCACACCTACCTTGAAACCATTGTCATCATGGTGCAGCGGGAGGTGGCGGAGAGGATTGCCGCCCGTCCGGGAAGCCGGGATTACGGCTTGCTCTCAGCTACGGCGCAGCTTTATGCCAAAGTCGAGAAGCTGTTCACGCTGCCTCCGGAAGCGTTTACGCCTGCGCCGAAAGTGCACTCCACGGTATTACGCATGGTGGTTTCGCCACAGGTAGCGGCGTTGAAGGTTGAAGAAGAGCCGTTCATCGAGTTCCTCAAGCTGATTTTTGCGCAAAAGCGCAAGACCCTGTTCAACAATCTGAGGGCACGCTATGACAGGGGCGCAATCCAGCAGGCGTTGCAGGAGGCGAAGGTGCGTCCTGATGTGCGCGCTGAGGCTCTGGATCTAAAGAAGACGGCGGAGGTATTCCGGCGGCTTACTCACCCATGACTTTAACGATGACGCGCTTGGAGCGCTGGCCGTCAAACTCGGCGTAGAAGACGCGCTGCCACGTCCCCAGATCAAGCTTGCCCGCGGTAATCGGCAGAATCACCTCATGATGCATGAGCAGGCTTTTAAGATGGGAATCGCCGTTGTCTTCACCGGTCTGATGATGGCGATACTCGCGACGAAAGGGCGCAAGCTTTTCCAGCCACTCGTCGATATCCTCAATTAGACCAGATTCGTGATCATTGACGTAGACCGCCGCAGTGATGTGCATGGCGGAAACCAGCACCATGCCTTCACGCACGCCGCTTTTGGCGACCGCGGCCTCCACCTGCGGAGTGATGTGGATGTAAGCCCGATGCTTCTTGGCAGTTCCCGGGTTCTCAGTTCTCGGTGAGCGCGACGTAGCAAGCTACGTCTCTACGATGGCTTATACGAGTGCATAATTATTGGCTCTTGATGAGCTGGCGGGCGCGTTGGCGGGCCAGATTCATGAGCGACCCATCCTCGGCAATCTTCTGCAACAGTGGAGTAATGGTCTGCAGCTCGAGCAGGTGGCCCTCGGAGCGCAACTCCAGCATGCTCTGGAGCTGCTCGGGCAGGCCCAGCTTGTCGTAGCGCTTCATGAACGCGAGCTTGTTGGCGGATTCCATGGTGTTGGAGATGCCGTAGAAAATCTCGGTCAGCTCCTGAATGATGGGATTTTCCGACCAGTTATAGGAGGTCTGAAAATGCCTGCCGGCATCGGTGTATTCCAGCGTTTTCTGGCCGGTGTTGGCAATCTTGCGCTTGGTGTAGTCAAACTTGTCGTCAAAGTGGTTCGCCTTATTTGCCAGCGCGAAGATGCGCTCGCGCAGTTCGGCACTCATGACGAATTCGGATTTGTACATGTCATCGGGTTCGGCATCT
>QIAW01000628.1 GCA_003225655.1 Acidobacteriota bacterium | reverse complement strand
GATGGAAGCGCGCGGCTTCAATATTGATCGGCGCAAGATCCAGCTCGACGAACCACTCAAGACGCTGGGCGATTTCGACGTGCCCATCAAGCTGCACCGCGATGTCGCTGCCCCCATTAAAGTCACGATCAAGCCAGACACGGAGTAGATTGGCGCATTGAGTCATCCGGGTGATTGGGCCATTCCTGATCACCCGATTCGTTTTTGCCCTTCAGCAGAGTAACCGTTCGCTCATTAAAGCGTGGGCAACTCACCGCTCAGCAGCTTACCCAGTCCTGAAACGGGACAGCGCACGCCAACATAGAAAGTTCCAAAAAGGGCATACACGGCGCTGACCTCGTCAAAGCGCATCTCGTAGATGAGGCGCTTGAAGACCAAAGGATCGTCGGCGAACAAATCCACGCCCCACTCCCAGTCGTCGAAGCCGATGGAGCCGGTAATAATCTGCCGCACGGTCCCGGCGTAGCGGCGGCCCACCATCCCGTGCTCTTCCATCTGGCGCTGCCGTTCCTCGATGGGCAGGGTGTACCAATTCTTCTCTTCCCCGCGGCGGCGGTCCATGGGATAAAAGCATATATAACGGGCAGGCGGGATGTCGGGGAACAGGCGCGGGCGCATGGCCTCGCGCTGGCGCTGCAAGACCTGCTCGGTCTCGCGGGTCCACTCTGTGGAGTGCGGCGCAATTCCCTTTTCCGCCAGCTCGCGGTAGAGCTTGACCGTGGATTCATACAGTCCCAGCTCCACCACCGAAAGATACGAGGTCGCCGGCTCGAGAAAATCGCTGATGCGAAGCTGGGCGAGCTGCAACTCGGCGGCCTTGAGGTGATCGAACGACATGCGGAAGTGCACCAGGAGCAGGTCGGCCTTGTGCCCGATCAGGGAAAATAATGCGCTCTGGCCTTCGGCGGTGTGGGTCATCTGCTGCAATGCTTGCGTGGCTTCGTTGACCAGTTCGGCGCGGGCGGGCTCAGTAAGCTTGCGCCATTCAGTCCAGCGGAAACGCATCATGCTGTGCAGAACGCTGGCGCCTTCGATGGTCAGAGGCACGGCCGGCAACTGGGTTTGGGCGGTTTGCATGGTAGTGGAAGACATCGGGATTCCCCTGATAAGCTTTGATGTTGCTGCCCAACATTGTAATTGCAGGCGAGTGGATTGATATGCCCTTAATGCAAAAAGCCTCAGCAAAAAAGAAGCCGGTCAAAACCAAGCCCGTCAAGGTAACCGGAAAATCAGCCGCTGGAAAAAAGGCCGGGACAAATTACGACGACCCGCTTGCCCCCAAGCGCGTTGCCGAAATCCTGAAGCGGCTGGATGAACGCTATCCGCAGGTCACTTGCGCCCTGCAGCACAAGAGCGCGTGGGAGCTGCTGGTGGCCACCATCCTTTCTGCGCAGTGCACCGACGTGCGCGTCAACATCGTGACGCCAGTGCTCTTCCGCAAATATCCGACGGTCGAGGCCTTTGCCGCGCTCAAGCCGGAGCAGCTCGAACCCGACATCCGCAGCACCGGGTTCTTTCGCAACAAGTCCAAGTCTCTGGTGGGCGCGGCGCAACGCATTGTCAATGAATTCGGCGGCCAGGTTCCCGACGACATGGAAAAGCTGCTGACCGTACCCGGCGCCGCCCGCAAGACCGCCAACGTAGTGCTGGGCACATGGTTCAAGAAAGCCGAAGGCGTAGTCGTGGATACCCATGTACACCGCATCTCCCGCCGCCTGGAGCTGACCAGCAACGACGACCCCAGAAGCATCGAGCAAGACCTGATGCGTGTGATCCCACGCGAAAGATGGATTGATTTCTCCCACCAGATCATTCATCACGGTCGCGCCCTGTGCATCGCCCGCAAACCCAAGTGCGCCGAGTGTCCGCTGGAAAACATCTGCCACGCCGCCGATAAAACCTGGTCTACGGTGGAGATCCACAAAGCGGCGAAGCTGTAACAGTACTCAGTTCGAAATGTTATTGGAAACTGTGCAGCTAGGAGCTGAGAGCCGTTTTTAAGCCTGTCATCCTGAGCCGCGTTTTGTGCGGCGAAGGACCCCGAGAATTTGTACCGTTCCTATACCGCTTCAGGGAATTCTCTCGATTCACTCTGAGCCTTTCATCTTCTCCAAGGAAAAAGTGTCCTTCACCCTCAACACAACCGGGTCTATCCCTCCAACTTTAAGAACGAACCCCGATGTTGCTGAAAGTTTCAGCGAAAGGTTATGCCGACATTGTCCAGATACGCCGTGACATCTGCTCCCGTGCCATCCAGGTCAATCTGGAAGGCTACGTCCAGGCCGCTGCCACCTTCCTCATAGGCAGGAAACCAGAAATCGATGTCGTGGCGCTGGCCATTCAAGGTCACGGATGTGAAATGCGCGCCACCGCCGGTGCGCTCAAACTCCCATGCCAAATGGTTCCAGCTTCCCGCAGCGGGCATGGCGCAACCAATCCCCGTAGAAACCCAGCGATGTTCCGGCGAATTCCAGACCCTCCAGGTGTGGGAGTCTTTGATGTCACACTCGGTCCCGAAGATATAGCGCAACCCGCCGGCATTCTGATTCATATCGAATTCCAGGGCTTGAGCGTTTTCCGGATTCTCCACGCGAAAATCGAGACTGTAACGGAACCTCGAAACGTCGTCTCTTCCGCCGATTTGATTCCACCACAGACCCGCTCCCCAAACCGAGCCTCCCGCCCAGAATTGAGTGGAAGATCCGGTCAACGAAGGGGAGGTAATGTACTGGGCCATGGAATGACTGGTGCCTGGCCCATCGCCTCCCCTGCCGGCACACTGGTCACAGTCGTGCCAGCCCGGGTTATTTTGTATTTGGGCGATATCCGGATGTACCTCTTCACTCCCCGCACTATTGCCGACGACACTGATGTGAAACTCGTTGATCTGCACCTCGCCCGTTGGGCTCCACGACTGCACGGCGATGTCGTGGTCTCCGTCGGGCAAATCAATCGTGGTATCCAGCGAATCGCTATAGACCAGAAAGACGCTCTGGTAATCGGAGTAGATGCGCATGGCCACCGCTCCCGGAGAGGAAGCCACGAAGTGGATTGGGGAACCGACGGCCGCTCCCGGTGTTGGAGACGACACCGCCACATCGGCCAGGCAGGAAAGTGAAGACAAGAACAAGAACACTAAAACCAAAGATGTATTTTTCAATACAGGCTCCTTTTTTATGATTGGGTAGAACTGAGTACCCTATTGGAGCATCTACTCAGGAGCGAGAAGAAAAGAGTCTTAACACCGAATCTTTTTCCGTAACCCGGTTAACGCTTTTTCCTTAATTCCATTGAGCCACGAGATGAAGACGTTCCCGGCATCACCAAAACTCGCGTGGCACAGCGCGGCAAGCCGCAATGCTATTGACGCGTCGCTTGCGACGCACGGTGGGAGCCCCGGCCTTCAGGCCGGGGAAAGCTTTTTAAGAATTGGGCTTTCAGCCCTGGCCTGCCGACCCCCTGTGAAAATCGTCGCGAAAAGCAAAGAATTTAGGACATAGCACAGCCGTCCCCGGCTGTGCCCGTCGAGGCGTACAATTCTTTTGAAAATGACGGAAACCGGCCAGCCGAGGTTAAAGAAAAGAAGGAGAGGTCATCATGTCTGCACTCATTCTCAACATAAACGGCTCCGATCATCACCTGCAGGTTGCACCGGGAGAGACCCTGCTCTCAGCCCTTCGTGACCGGCTCGAACTTACCGGCGCCAAGTATGGCTGCGGCATCGGAGCGTGCGGCGCCTGCACGGTGCTGATCAATGGCGCCATGACACGTTCGTGCCGCACCCCTGCATCGGCCGCCGCCGGCAAAAAGATCACCACCATTGAAGGTCTCCCCCACAATGGAAGCCTTCATCCGGCGCAGGAGGCGTTCCTCGCCGAGGAGGCCTTCCAGTGCGGCTACTGCACGCCGGGTATGATTCTCTCTTCAATCGCCCTGCTCACAGATACTCCTAAACCAAGCGATGAGCAGATCATCCGGCACATGAATGGGAACATCTGCCGCTGTGGGACCTATCCCAGAATTATTGCGGCGGTAAAGCGCGCGGCAGCGGCAATGCGGAGCAGATAAGCCTATGGCCAATGATTTCAATGCCCATGACCTCGATTCTTCGCTCACACTTGAGCTCGCGCAGCATGAGATAAAAGGCGCTGTGCACTGGTTCAATCTCGACCGGCGCCTCTTCCTGAAATTGCTGGGCGGCGGCGTTCTCATTTGTCTTGCCGGCCCGCAATCTCTGGCGCAGGAATCTGGAGCAGCCGCGCGCACGGGCCGTGAGCTGCCTCACGACCTCTCTTCGTGGCTGCATATCGCCGGCGACGGAAAGATCACCGTCTACACCGGCAAGGTCGAGATGGGCCAGAACATAAGGACGTCGCTGGCCCAGCAGGTGGCCGAAGAGCTGCGCGTCGGGATCGATTCCGTGAACCTGGTCATGGGCGATACCGATCTGACTCCCTTCGACATGGGTACCT
>QIAW01000627.1 GCA_003225655.1 Acidobacteriota bacterium | reverse complement strand
TGAACCAGGACATGCCGGTGATCGCCGCCGGACTGAACATGACCGTGAAAGAGATTCAGGACCGGATGCGGCGCTTCGCCGCTGAGCCCAAATTCCGTCCTATGACGCTGAAGGACGATCTCACACCCGACGAGCTGGCGTTTGTAGAGGCGCACCGCAGCGAGCTGCCCGAGCTGGATGTGATCATGGCCAACCGGCGGCTTTATCCGCGCAACGGATTTGCCGCCCACCTGATTGGCTACGTGGGCGAGGTGAGCGAAGACATGCTCAAGAACGATCCTGCCTATGAGTTGTACGAAGCCGGCGACGTGGTAGGGAAGTCAGGCATTGAGCAGCAGTACAACGACATGCTCATGGGGCAGGATGGCTCGCGCCGCACCGTGGTCAACAGCCACGGCAAAGAATTGCAGGCGTTAAGCCAGATTCCGCCGACTCCGGGCAAACCGCTTAAGCTCACCATCGATTTAGACCTGCAGATTGCCATGGAAGAGGCGCTGGAGGGGCATAACGGCGCAATGGTGGCGATCAATCCCCGCAACGGGGAGGTCTTGGCCATGGCCAGCCGGCCGACCTTTGATCCTAACGCGTTCTCTATCCGCATCTCGCGGGCAGAGTGGAACCGGCTCATTACTGACCCAGCCAAGCCGCTTCTGAACAAAGCCCTGCAGGCGCAGCTCTCCCCTGGCTCGACATTCAAGATCATCATGTCGGTGGCCGGTTTGCAGGAAGGTATTGCGCAAAACATGCACGTCTACTGCGCGGGAGGAAAGGAATTCTACGGGCGTTTTTTTAAATGTGATGCCGTCCATGGCGACGTCGATATCAGCAAAGGTATTTACAAATCCTGCGATACATTCTTCTACACCCTGGGAGAGAGGCTGGGCATCGGCCGCATCGCTAAATATGCCATGGCGCTAGGTTTGGGACAGAAGACGCATGTTGACCTGCCGGAGGAAGCCAGTGGGATCATGCCTTCGGAAGAGTGGAAGATCAAGAACTTCAAGCAGAAGTGGTATGCCGGCGAGACTATCTCGGTAAGCATCGGGCAAGGGGGAGTGGTTGTTACTCCCATTCAGTTGGCCCGTACCATTGGAGGCATTGCCATGGGAGGCATGCTGCACCGGCCGCATGTAGCTTTTCCCGATGAGCTTCCCGACCAATATAAGCAGGCCATGGCGCAGTATCCCAACGAAGTGAATGTGCCCATTGATCCCAGGAACATCGAGATCATCACTGATGCTATGGCGGGCGTAACCGGCCCTGAGGGCACGGCTGCGGCGGCACATCTGGAAGGCATAGACTTCGCAGGCAAGACGGGTACAGCACAGACGATCAGCAACGAGGCCCGTAAGAAGCTTAAGCTCAGCGCTAATCAATTTAAGGACAACGGCTGGTTTGTGGGCATGACCCCGCGGCGTAATCCTGAAATTATTGTCGCCGGGGTCGTAGAGTCGGGCGGCTGGGGCGCGAGCACCGCACCGCTGGTCGCGCGGGTTATCAAGGCGTACGTTGACAAGCAGCGAAAACACCCGACGCAGGTCGCGGATTCCAACAAACCGGCGGAGATGACCGGAATCTGGAGCACGCCGGATGCAGACAGTATGAGCGGGGAGCGGTTGCGGGCCGCACGATTTGTATTGCCGGTATCTACAACTCACACAAACATGTGGGCAGCAGTCACAGCACAGCCGGGGACGGCTGTGCCACACAAGCTGGATTACTCTGCGTTCTCCCCAAGGGGTTCATTTTCTTCCGGGAGCGGCAAGCAATGAAGAAATTCGTCTCCCTGCGAGATTTTGACTGGGTGCTGCTCCTGCTTGTGCTTCTGATCTGTGCCGTGGGGGTGACGCAGATCTACAGCGCCACCATGTCCAGCAGGTTTGCTGACGTGCACATGTACGTAAAGCAGATCTATTGGATTGCCGGCGGCCTGGTCTTCATGCTGCTGCTCAGCCTGATCAACTACGAAGCCCTGCTCGACAGCGTCCATTGGATGTACATTGCCGCAGTCATCTCCCTGATGGCAGTGCTGGTTTTTGGAACGAAATATCTGGGCGCGCGCCGCTGGATACGGCTACCGGCCGGGGTCCACTTTCAGCCATCCGAGTGGGTCAAGCTGATCCTGATTCTCGCCATGGCCAAATACTTCAGCGATTTGCGCCAGCGGGACGCGTCGTTGACCGACATCCTCAAGGCGGCTCTGCTGGGCGGAATCCCCATGCTCATGGTCTTGGTGCAGCCGGACCTGGGAACCGCGCTGACTTATATTCCCATCCTGGTGATGGGATTATTTCTTGGGGGAATTCAATTCAAACATGCTGCCGCTATCATCTTGATCGGCGCCGCGTTGGCGGTTCCAGCCTTCAAACACCTGAAACCTTACCAAAGGGGGCGTCTCACCAGCTTTCTCAACCCGGCGGCCGATTCGCAGGGGAAGGGCTACCAGGGCGAGCAATCCAAGATTGCAGTGGGCGCGGGCGGGATTTGGGGCAAAGGGTTCGGGAAAGGATCGCAGACGCAGAATTCGTTCCTACCTATTCCCCAAACCGACTTCATCTTCGCCGCTTTCTCGGAAGAACATGGATTTGTGGGCGCTGTGGGTCTGCTCCTGCTATACTTTATCGTGCTGATGCGTTTGATCCATAATGCGCAAACCGCCCCTGACCGGGCAGGCGCAATTGTGATCCTGGGTGTAGTGGCGGTTTTGACTTTCCACATTCTGGTCAACGTCGGCATGGTAGTCGGCTTTATGCCGGTTACCGGAATTCCTTTGCCGCTCATGAGTTATGGCGGTTCGTCATTGCTGTTTACATTCTTGGCGCTGGGAATTGTTATGAACATTCGCATGCGCCGCTTCGTCAACTAGAATGAGAATTATCGGGTACTTGGTCCCGGCAATTTTCTAAGAACGGCTAGAAGGCCGTTGTCCGGCAGAATCAGAGCCGGTAAAACCAAAAATTCAGCGTGTTGCCCCACGCGAAGCGGGCGATTGAAATCCGGTGAACCGAGTAAAGCGGACCGGACAGTTTTGAAAGATTGAGCGATTGAACCTGCGCTCCGAGGTTGGTAACGGCCCCGTCTCAGGAGAAGACAGAGTGGCCACAACTCTCATTGAGCGCATGATAGGTGCAAAGATTTTTAAATCATTGAACAGCTCTCTACCTACACATGTATCCGTCCGGAATAGAACCAACCGGCGGGTAAATGGCGCACTCTCGCACAGTCTCTTCCAGGCTTCCGTCCTCGAATCGTCACACCGGTAAACCTGCCTCCCGGAGGGAGGCAGCCGGAGATTGCATGTCCAAAGAATTGTTTGTTTCTTCCACCCCTCATGAAACCAAAGTTGCCGTTGTTGAGGAAGACCAGCTAACCGAAATTTATTTCGAACGCGAAAATGAATACACCCTCGCCGGCTCGATTTATAAAGGCCGCGTCACCCGGGTTTTGCCGGGAATGCAGTCCGCCTTTGTTGAAATCGGCCTGGAGCGCGATGCGTTCCTTTACGTCACCGATTTTTTCGAGCCTCAGGATGAAGAAGGCGAAGAGGGATTTGAGACGATCCCCGAAGATACAGGCCGCGGCCGCCGGCGCTTCGAACGCCCGGCTGCAGCCGCTTTGCCGCCGGCAGCGGTGAGCGATGAAGAGCGGGAAAGCGAAGCGTTTTCCGCGACCGAATCTGAGCATGCGGCACCGGAGGAAAGACCGGTGGCAAGCGCCGGCAGCGAGGAAGGTGAATCTGCGCAGACCGGCGCGGAAGCGCAGCACCAGACGCCATTCCGCGAGGCTTCGCCTCGCAACCACCCGGGCCACCGGGAAGGTTCTGGGCGCGATAGTTCGCATCGTGAGGCTTCGTTCCGCGAAGGAGGCGAAGCGCCCGCCAATAGTGAACGTGATTCTGACCGCCAGCGTTTTGGCCGGCGGCGGCGCGGCGGCCGCCGCGGCCGCGGATTTCCGGAATCAAAATTTGATTCCCGCAATGCGCCCCGGCAGCAAAAAGGACACGAAGAGAAGCCGTCGTTCGGTCCCCCTGCGGGCTACCAGCCGATCATCTTGCCCGGCGAAAACATCTCCAAGTATCGCCACATGGCGGAGGCGCAAACGGCGCATCCCGCCGAGCAGGTAGCTCAGCGTGAGCATGCAGAGCCCGAGGATTCAACGGCGCAGTCAACGGCACTTGAGTCTGCAAGAGAGGGCCAGGACAGCGCGGCCGCTTCACACCAGGAGCCTGCGGGTCATGAAGTTTCAACCGGCCAAATGCCAATTCAGGATGCTTCGAACCTCGACACCGCGGATTACCCAACTTCAAGCTATGTCAGAGGAAGTTACGGGAGACGAAATTATCAGGCAAGGAATTACGAAACGCCAGCGGCAGCGCGCGATGTGGAAGCAGGCAACGAACCTTCTGACAGCGAGAGTTCGTTCACCTCTCGACGGAACCAGCAAATTCCGGCCAGCGAACCGCAGGATGAGCAACCCAGGCGGCGAGATACCGAAGAGATTGATGTAGCCGCTATCTTGGCCAAGCACCGCCGGGAGAGTGCCGCCGTGAATCCCTCACATGAGCAGCAATCCCAATCGCGCTTCGGCCAGATGCCGGGGCTGGTCGAGGAAGAAGGGATTGACGAAGACGAGATGGACCAGCCTGCGCTTCTGCATGGCTTGGAAGACGAAGAATACGAAGATTTCGAAGAAGAGATGCTGGACCGGGCAGAGGCAACGGAACGGCACGATCCTACCTCATCCCATCATCATGCTGCCGAGCCACTGCTTCCGGGAGAAACTGCCACTCCCGAACACCTGGAGGGCTACGGTTCCCACGACGTTGAAGAGCAGGATGAGGACGAGACGGAAGGCATTTCCGCGGCTGAAGATGCCGAAATGCAAGCCCCTGGTGACGAAGAACTGGATGAAGTAGAGAACCAGGAGACGGCAACGGAAGGTAACTCCGCGGCCCACGCCGAAACACGCGGACCTTCCGGATACCAGCAGAAAGTCGCTTTTGACCGCGGCAACCGCCGCCGCCGTGGAGGACGCCGTATGCGCGGCGGCCACGGTGGCAAGCGCTTTCAGCGCGCACCGCTGCCGCAAATTTCCGATCTGCTGAAGGAAGGCCAGGAAATCCTGGTGCAGATTGCCAAAGAGCCCATCGGGAAGAAAGGCGCCCGCATCACCAGTCACATCGCGCTGCCAGGCCGGTTCTTGGTCTACATGCCCACGGTGAACCATAACGGCGTCTCCCGCAAAATTGCCTCGGAAGAGGAGAGGCAGCGCCTCAAGAGAATCATCTTGAGCGAACGTCAGGCGGCCGAGGGTTATCAGGGCGGCTTCATTGTTCGTACCGCGGCAGCTCATGCCAGTGAAGAAGATTTGCGCGCCGATATCCGCTTCCTGCTGAATTTGTGGAATGAGATCAAGGGCCGGTCGGAATCCAGTAAATCTCCGGCACTCATCTATCACGATTTGAACCTGGTGGAGCGCATTCTGCGCGACCAGGTTTCGGAAGGCTTTTCCCATATCTGGGTTGACAGCGAGCAGGAATACGAGCGCGTTGTGCGCTTCGTCAGCCGCTTCCAGTCGCAGTTGGTCAAGCGCGTAAAGCTGTATACCAAGGAGACTCCGCTGTTTGAGCAGTTCAACATTCAGGAGGAGATCAACAAGGCGCTGAAGTCCAAAGTCTGGCTCAAGTCAGGCGGCTACATTGTCATTAACCAGACTGAAGCGCTGGTCGCAATCGACGTCAATACCGGTAAATTCGTCGGCAAGACCCAGAAACTGGAAGATACCATCGTCAAGACCAACGTGGATGCCATCAAGGAAATCGTACGCCAGGTGCGGCTGCGCGACCTCGGCGGCATCATCGTCATCGACTTTATCGACATGGATGAGCGCCGCAACCGGCAAAAAGTCATGCAGGCGCTGGAAGAGGCGCTGAAGAGCGATCGCGCTCCTTCCAAAGTTCTGCAGTTTAACGATTTTGGATTGGTTGCCATCACCCGCAAACGCGTGAAACAATCCCTGGAACGTACCCTCGGCCAGCCCTGCACCTATTGCACGGGGACCGGTCTAATCAAATCTGTGGCAACTGTATGCAACGAGATTTATGTCGAGATGCGCAAGATGTCACGCCACCTGGAGCGGGGCGACGTCTTTGTGCGCGTGAACCCTGAGGTCGGCAAAGCGCTTAAGGCCAATAATGCACGCTGGCTGCAAGACATGGAAGACCTGACGGGAAAGACCGTGATCGTAAAGCCGGATCCAAC
>QIAW01000116.1:6936-9579 GCA_003225655.1 Acidobacteriota bacterium | reverse complement strand
CTCTTGCCGCCGGATTCGACAACCGGTACGTCGGCATCCATGACCATATATTTGGCGCCGGTCAGTTTTTTTATCTCAGCACTGCCCCCATCGTGGTCGAAGTGTGCGTGGCTGATAAGCAGGATTTTGACGTCGCTCAAGCGAAACCCCAATTTTTCAATACTCTCGCGAATCAGCGGGACCGAACTTTCCAGGTTGCTGTTGATCAGAATATGCCCCTGCGGAGTCGTAATCAGATATGCGGCCAGCCCCCGGCTGCCGACATAATAGATGTTGCCGATCATGCGGTGTGGCGGGAAGGGCTCGGTCCAATCTTTGGAGTTAGGCAATGCAGCAGCGGATTGTGTGGGGTCGGTCTGCCCGGAGTTCGCTTGTGCCAATAGGCCGCCGGCCAGGACTAAAACGGATGCCAGCATCGCGAGTCGAATGAGCATACGTGGAATGAGTATACAGGTATATACTCCGGAGCCAATCTTAGACCTTACCCAGTAACGAATGGAGAGTGGCAAGCACTATCATCTCCGCGTAGCTTGCTGATCGGCTGTGTGATGGCTGCGTCGCTTGCCATTCCACGTCTATCTTTCGCCGATGACTTCGATGACGCAAGGAGTCTGGCCGAGGGTTTCATCGGTGAATATGAAACCATCCGGAGTCTGGATAAGACCGAGTTGAAGATGCTGGTAAAGGCGCTCTGCGAAGCAGATGATGCCCAGTTTGAAAGTGTGAAAGACGATGTTGGCAACCGGGTGCGGGACGACGTCGAGAAAATGTATGAAACCCTGGACCACGATCAGGATCAGGCCAACAAGGCGCTGGATAAGATCATTGCCGACGATAACTTCCAGGAGAAGCGCAGCGACGCACAAAGCTATAAGGATAGGGTCAACGAGGTTTGGGTCCGCGTCCAAAGGATGACTGAAGCTATTCGGGCGGGAAACCATCCCGTGATTGCCTACATGCGAGAGGCGGGCCAGAAGGCCCACCAGGCTTATCAGGATTCCCATTCCAGCCTGTGCACGGTACGCGAGCAGCCCGTCAAGAACAACAAGGCCGATTGCATCAGCGCAGATCAATGCTGGGTGATCGAGTTAAAGCCAAACAATGATGCCGCCGTGGACTTGGGCCGGAGGGCGGCCAAAGACGAAGCAGATGCCCTTAACACCGATTTCGATGAGTTCAAGAAGCTCGTGGACGCGAGTTCCAGTTTCAAGAATCAATGCTGGCGCGACAAGAGATTTCTGCCCAAGGTGGCCACGTATACCTTTTGTCCGGAAATAGATGACGATGGAAATTACATATCTACTTCTTACGGTTGGGGCGATCCTAAAGATTGATTCTGTTTGGCGCATCGGTACAGAGAAAAGCGAATTCTGACCACAAGGGACACAATGGGAGTTGGCAGCGGCCACTCAAGACCAGATCCCTCGACTCTGGCATTGTCAGTGAAAAGCAAGAGCTTTAAATCCGTATTTATCCGTTCAAATCCCTGGCTTACCCTTTGCGTTAATCTGCGGCTTATCTTTATTGCTCGACTAGCCGCTTAGCAAACCTGTTGCCAAACTCCGCCTTTTTATCAACCCTTCGTTCTAAGCCCTTTCCATAATTGACCCGTCTAATGAAACCAAAGTAGCATCTAAGTCCAGGTAATTGCTAAAGCCTATGGGCATACAAAAATCGCTTTTCCTGACGTTGGTTTTGGGTGCGCTGGCACTGATTACGACTTCCTGTGAGACCCGGGACGCCCACGCCAAAGCTTCTCCACCCCCGCAAGCCGTAGCTCCTACTCTTACGGCCGCAACTCCGGTTCCGCCGCCACAAGTGGAAGAGACGCCCGCTCCCAAGCCCGACCCGGTTGATGGCATGGTGGCCGCCGCCGAAAAGGAGTATCAGGAAGGTCAAGCCAACTATGCCGCCGGACACATGGACGCAGCCAAGCAGAACTTCGACCGTGCCTTCAACGATCTGACCCAAGGCCCGGTGGATATTAAGAGCGACGCCCGCCTGCAGCAGGAATTCGACAAGATCGTCGAGGGCACCAATAAGCTCGAACTCCAGGCCCTGAAGCAGGGTGACGGGTTCACTGAGCAAAAGTCCGTCTCTGCTCCTATTGATGAAGCCAACGAGGTGACCTTCCCGGTTGACCCCAAGATCAAGGCCGCAGCCGAGGCGGAACTCAAGGCCACCCACTTCGATCTGCCATTGACAATGAATGACTACGTCGCCGGCTACATTAACTTTTACACCAACTCGCCCAAAGGACACGCGACCGTGGAGCGCGCGCTCACCCGCGCCGGCCGCTATCGCGATATGATCCAGCGCGTTCTGCGTGAAGAGGGCGTTCCTCAGGATTTGATCTACCTGGCCCAGGCCGAGTCGGGATTTCATCCATTGGCCCTCTCCCGCGTCGGCGCCCGCGGCATGTGGCAGTTCATGGCTTCTCGCGCCTCCGGGTACGATCTCACCCGCAACTGGTGGATCGATGACCGGCAGGACCCGGAAAAATCCACTCGCGCCGCCGCCCGCCACCTCAAAGACCTCTACAACCAGTTCGGCGACTGGTACTTGGCGATGGCTGCCTACAACTCCGGCCCCGGCAATGTGCAGCAGGCAGTGCAGCGCACGGGGTTCGCGGATTTCTGGGAG
>QIAW01000116.1:0-6916 GCA_003225655.1 Acidobacteriota bacterium | reverse complement strand
GTTCTCCCCAAAGAGACCAAGAATTATGTGCCCATCATTTTGGCGATGGCCATTATCGCCAAGAATCCCAAACAGTATGGGCTGGATGACATCCAGATCGATCCGCCGCTGGCGGTGGACCGCGTGACCATTGATTACCCGGTGGATCTGCGCCTAGTGGCTGAATGCGTGGATATCGACGTTGATACGCTGCAGGACCTGAATCCCAGTCTGCTGCGCATGACCACACCGAAAGAGGGGGTGTTTGAGCTCAACCTGCCTGCCGGCGCCAAACAGAAGTATCAGGAAGCCATCGCGGCCATCCCCACAGATAAGCGCGTGTGGTGGCGCTATCACAAGGTAGTAGCTGCGGGCGAGACGCTGGCCTCCATCGCTAAAGACTACAAGACCACACCCAAAGCGATTACTGAAGTCAACGGTCTGACTGCCGAAGAGATCGCACCCGATACCAAGCTCATCATCCCGATCGCCGAAGGCAAGCATGCACCCGGAGATATCGAGAGCCTGGTCTTCTCCCGCCATGCTACCCATTACCGCGTGCGCCGCGGAGACACGGTGCCCTCTGTGGCCGACGATTTCGGCGTACCCCCAGAGAAACTGCGGCAATGGAACCGCCTGAAAGGCAATGAACTGCGCAAAGGGCGTCTCCTCTACATCTACCGTCCGCTGCCTGGAGGGAGAGCAGAAGCCGGATACGTGAAATCGTCTAAGTCTCGGCGCACGTATAGTTTACAGACACCCTCCGACCCATCCTCCGTCAAGTCCAAGTCTGCGGCCATTGGCGCGAGCAACACAGTTAGTAACCAGCCTGGACGCACTCATACCGTACAGCCCGGCGAAACTCTCTACAGCATCGCCAATACCTACGGCACCACGGTCGATGCCCTCAAGCGCGAAAACAAACGGGCCTCGGCGCTGCTTCATCCCGGCGACGTGCTGGTAATCAAATGACCAATTGAGAAAGCCTCTTGTGTCTTTTTATGCGCATTGATTACACTTTCCTTGTTGACATAGAATTGTCGGCTGCTATAATCCGCGCCGGATTACTTTTTTAATTTTTACCCAGATACAAATGTTGTGCAACCGGCTTCCGATGCAAAGGCTTTGCGTCCGGACCGGAAATTTGAGGAGGATAAATGAGCTTCGACGACGTGACCCTCTACGGACGCAATGAAGATGAAGAAGATTTTGGTGACATGGCCTCCAGCTATGGAGATGCCACCGAAGAGTACGAGGAAGAAGAGGAAGAAGAAACTACCGAACCCTCCGGCGGAGCAGGCTCAGCCTCTGGCTCCTTCGGCGAGCCTGCAGGCTCAGGTTTAGGTGAGCCCTCCGGAAGCAACGGCAAACCGGCCAGGAAATCCGGCGGCAAGAAGAAAGCGGCAAAGAAAAAGGCGGCAAAGAAGTCAACCAAAAAGGCCGCAAAAAAGGGCGGCAGCTCCAGCGCCGGAAAGAAGAAGTCCAAGAAAAAGGGCTCTTCCAAAAAATCCAAGAAAAAAGACAAGAAAAAGAAGAAGGGCAAAAAGAAGTAAGCGTCCTTCGTTTTAGCTTCGACCATCTTGCAAAAACCGCGGACCGCCGTCTGCGGTTTTTTGCTTCTGGTAGGCACGCTTTCAGCCCAGGCAAATATCTGGTTCAAATTTCAATTGGCCTCCGCGGGTTCCGGCAACTGAGAGCTCTTCATTTTTTGCCGTGCACCGCAGCCAGGCAGCGTCCGTAGAGTTCCAGCAGGTGTGCTGCATAGTCTTCCGCCTTAATGGTCGGGGCGTCTTGGAAGCCCGCGCCCCCGGCGGCTCCCCGGCCGTAGCCGGTGGTAACGGCGATGAACTTCATCAGGTCCAGCGCGATATCTTCATTGCGGCGTGCGCCCAAGGCGATGCTCCCCATTTCTTCCATGCGATCCTCTCCAGAGGGAATTCATGAATACGAATTGGATTCTACACAATCCTGCCCTTTACAGCGATGCCGCCACGGGTTGCAAGTTGGTGCCCAGCCCCGGCGTGGCGCCGTTCGACTTGCGCCGCGCGAAGACGTGCTGGTAAACCGCGTCATAGCGGCAGCCGACGGCCTGCGGACTCCGCGTTTCCAGCAGGTGCTTGCGTGCCGTAGCGGCCAGCGAACGGCACAGGTCGGGATTGTGGGCCAGAAAGGTCGCCCGGCCAGCGAGATCGTGCGGATCTTCTTTGCGGAACCAGAGCAATCCTCGCCCCTCGGGCGAAAGATCGCGATGAATGGGCGTATCGGCGGCCAGCAGGGTGACTCCGGCGATCATGCTGCGCAAGGCGGAAGAAAGATCGGGCACGGCTGTCGAGAACCCATCCGGTGCTAACTCCGGCTCGGCGCTTTTCACGGCAACGGGTCCCCCTCCAAGCGCAATGATCACATCAGATTCGGCAAACATGCGTGCGCATTCTGCCGATGAAATCGCAAAAATTGCGTCAGCAATGCCCAGGGCTGTGCTCTTTTCCAGCAAGAGAGCGGCGCAGGCGGGCGTGGCCGGCACAAACAATCGTGCACGCTTGATTTCCTGGCGCAGGATAGCAAAGGCTTGCAAGAGGCAGTCGGCATTTCTGCTCAGTGCCGGCGGCGAGGCCGCACAAGGCTTACTTCCTGCCTTGTTGGACTGCGCATTCTCAGAACTCGTGTCTTGCGAGCCAGCGTCTTTAAAGCCCACGTTTTCAAAACAAACGTCGGGAGCAAAAAACACGACGTCGTCTTCGCGCTTTCTTTTCACGGGGAAGACGGATTCGGGCTCCAGCAGGAAGTCCACGACCTCGGCGCTGAGGGGTTCCGGGACTTGGAAGACGTTTTCCGGGACGCACCCGCGTCTTACCAACTCTTCGCGCATGACGCCGGAATGGACCACTACGGCCCCGGCCCGCGTAAATACAAACTGTTCTGCAACGGCGAAGGAGCGCGCCAGCCAGGAGTGCTCCTTGTGCCCGGCCTGGGCTAGGGAATGGCTGTGGGGCTCATTCTCAATGAAACCACGCAGGCTATAGACGACTGCCGGGGAGTTGCGCACCGCCGTCATGCCTGCCGAAAAGCAATGAGCATGAACCAGGTCGGCATGCGCGGCAAAAATACCAGTCTCGACCTCTGAGGTCAGGAAATTGCGCCGCCAGTTACGCACCTCGCTCCATGCAGTCAGCAGCGAGGTAGGTTTTGAGGCTTCCAGCGGCCGGCTGCGAAAGCCGCTTTGGCCCAGACACTCGCCCTGGGGGGTGAGGATATACGGTTTCATGCCCGCCGAAGCTTGCGCTTCAACGACGGGCAGCACCTGGCGCACCGAATCACAGGCATGGACCACCCGCCAGGCGCGGCTTGCCTGCAATGCTTCACGCGACGGCGGGGAGGCAGTTGAATGCAACTGCCGGGCCTTTTGCAACGACTCAAAACTCACGAAACCTTCCTCCACGGACTCGCCTCCGCGAACCTTTTACAACCGGTCATGAAACTTCGCGCTGCCGGGACGCCAGATCGGAGTACAAAACGACCTTGTTTCGGCCGCTCTTTTTGGCCGCGTAGAGCGCGCCGTCGGCGTTTTCAATCAATGCGCGCTTGAACTGCGCGTCATCGTCGAAGACTGAGATGCCTATGCTGATGGTCAAGTGCTCGACCGAGCGTGGCGAGCCGGCAAAAAACCTGGCCTGCTCCATGGTACGGCGCAGGCGCTGGGCCACGAACATGGCCCCTTCGCTGTTGGTTTCCGGCAATATGATGACAAACTCTTCGCCGCCGTAGCGAGCAACCGTATCTACCTCGCGCATGTCTTTCATGAGCAGCGAGGCTACATCGCGCAAGATCTGGTCGCCCACGTGGTGGCCGTATTGATCGTTGAGCTGCTTGAAAAAATCAATGTCAATCATCAGCAACGCCAGCTTCTGTTTCTTGCGCTCCGAGCGCTTGATTTCGGCGTCGAGCTGCTGCTCGAAGTAGCCCCGGGTCTTGAGCCCGGTGAGAAAATCGGTGAAGGCAAAGCGGATCAGCCCTTCGTTAGCATACTCGCGGGTGAGCTGGTTTTCGGCCACCAGGGAGAGGATCCATAGCAACTGCGCGTCCACAAAGTTAAAGGCCTGGGGTTTGCTGGAGAACAGTTGCATGGTCCCCAT
This sequence comes from Acidobacteriota bacterium, assembly GCA_003225655.1. Taxonomy (GTDB): domain Bacteria; phylum Acidobacteriota; class Terriglobia; order Terriglobales; family Acidobacteriaceae; genus QIAW01. Next base: position 2,804 of record QIAW01000116.1, on the reverse strand, counting down.
GACCCGGTTGCTCACAAACAAAGGAATCACCAGCGCCGATGAGGCTTGCACGGCGCCCAGGAAGGCATCGGCCTGCAGGTTGTGGCCTTGCCAGACCAGCAGCGGACGGCTATATTTTGTGGCCCAGAAGTTCAGAATATTGCCGCGGGCCAAGTCTTCATGAGGCAGGTCTTCGAGGTTGCGCATGGCGCACAGGAGCGCCTGTTCCTTGGATTCATCCCAAAAGTAGAGGATCGCCCTCTCGTAGGAAACCATTTCGCCGGCAAGATCGCACAGCAGGTTCAATGTGGCTTCCAGCTCCATCTGTAGGCCGCTGAGAATGCTGAGGCGCAGGATGACATTGACGTGCTGCCAGCGCTCCTCGACCACCGCCGCCGGCAGCTCGGAGAAGACTTCTACGACAAATCTTTCCGGCGGACAGGAGTCGTACGCATCTATGTCCTTTCCTATAGGGCCTGTAGTCATTCGGAATCCGTACTGCGGCTTGCGGCGAGGCGGTACTCCCCCTATCTGAGAAAGCGCAATCGCCTGCGGGGTTGGCCAAGCTCCTGGGTGGCACAGTTACCTTCGGACGGGAATGGCTGTACCGGAAGGTGGCGCGCGGTGGAAGCCCCGGCCTTTGGAAACTAGGACATTAGTTACGCAGGCATCAAATACCTTCATTCCATGTCGTATCTTGCCTCTTGCCTTTCCGGAACTTTCTTTTTTTATTCGCCTGTTGCTAAGTTGCTGGCCAAAGCATAGGATACGGGGTAGTGATCGTCGCGCCAGTCTACGGCATCCTTCGCCGAGGCTCCCCAAGGGTGACGTTCACACCGTCAGCAGTGCCCTAAGCCTTTTAAGTGATTTCGGCCCCTTTGTCTCTTAACCACACGCCGCCACAGCGTGGTTGTTGAACCTCATTGCGCGTTTGCGTCGAATACCGTTGCACCAGGGAGAGATCGTTATGGCATGGTACGCGTACTGCATTACCGAGCAACAAGCTTTTCAGGGCGAAAGCAGGGCACGACGGCCTTTCGTCATCAATGAAATCCACGGAATCGGGGAGCGCCAGGTCATGGGCTATCCCAGCGGCGAACTGGCCGTCATTGTGAGCGAGTATAAGCGCTCCAATGACCTCGATCAGAAAGCCATTCTCGAACATCTTAAGGTGGTCGCTGAATGCTTCCGTAGTGCTACCAGTTCGAACACCACGGTCTTGCCCTTCCGTTTTGGCACAATCTTTGATACCGATGACGCCCTGCGCCGCGCCGTGCGCGCCAATCGCAAGGCCTTCCTCAAGGGCGTTGCCCACCTGCGCGGCAAGGCCGAGATGCACCTCAAGCTCCTGGTCAAAGACGGCTCGCTGCGCGAGGCGCTCAGTGAGATCGTTCTGCCCGCCACCGTCGGCGGCGACTACCTGACCAAGCTGCGCGAGAAGGCCTCTCGCCAGCGCGAGCGCCAGACCAAGGCCCGCGCCATCTCCGTGCAGGTGCACAAGCTGTTCAATCCCCTGGAAGAAGAAGTGAGCTGTAAAAAGGTAGATTCCGGCGGAATGCTCATCGATATTGCCCACCTTGTAGACCGTAAACAAATCGAAAAATACCAGGCACGTTACAACTCGGCGGCACGCCAGTTTAAGGACTGCGAACTCTCGGTCAGCGGTCCCTGGCCTCCGTATCACTTCCTGCCCGGTAAGCTTCGCACCGTGACCAACTAGAGATTCAACGGCACAGAATTAGGAACCTGACCGCCTCGGCTGACACCCTAAGGATTACCCAAGGGTATGTCATTCGAACGGCGGCCAGGGACCTGTTTTTCTGTGTAGGAGCCAAGCCGGAACCGGTACGCCTCCAAGCAACCGCTGGCCTCAATCGGCGTTCATCCGCTCTTTGAGTTCTAGTCTGTCATCTTGAGCGAGGGCGGATGCCCGAGTCGAAAGATCCCAAGGATGTTTGCATTAACCATGCCACTGCAAGGCATTCTCTGAAGAATCTTTGAGGGCTTGCTCTTCCAGCCAGGTCCCCTCGCCTTCGGCTCGGGATTTCGGCTGCGGGCTCAGACGCCCGCAAAACGCCTCAACTTGGAGCTGCTTTTGAGGGGGGTACCCTAGCAGCTAGGGGGTTGAGCCTCAAAAATCTGCGCAGACCTGCGTCAAACCTGGCGAAAATTGATGTCCGGATGGACCCTAGCTGGATAGTCCAAGCGGTAGCGTCCCCAAGATCTGCATTGATCCGTGCCAATCCGTGGCCAATTTTCTTAGTACTGCGTTTTCTAATTTTCAAAGACCACTTTGCGCCCTGCCCTTGGAGCTAAGAGCCGGGATTCGAGCATTCTGGAATGCCGCCGGCGGAGACACACGCCTGGGCACCATGATGACCCAAATTTCCAGGGAATTAGCGATTTGATACCACTTTGAAAACTCTGGTACAGCCAGGGCTTGGATTCACCACCGAGACACTGAGCCACGGAGAAAGCACCGGCACCTCAGTCGAAGGAATCCGGGAAATATTTCGGCCGCCCATGCAGCCGTAAGGCATTCTCTAAAGGATCGATCTAGACGACATGCAGGAAACCGATTGCGCCGACACTGGCAAACATCACGCCGCCGAAGAGCAAGGACCAGGAAACCTTTCCCGGTTCAAGCATCGCGTCAGAGGGATCTTCAGGATTGAAATAGACGGTTATCGTGGCTCCAGCGGGATAGCGCTCGACCGCCTTGGTTGCCGCCCTGGTGAAAGAACTGCTGCCGGCGCGAACCTGCCAAACGTCAGAACGATAATCCATGCCGTTCACGCGGTATTCGTAGAGAACCGCCGCTTTGT
>QIAW01000626.1 GCA_003225655.1 Acidobacteriota bacterium | reverse complement strand
GGCTTTCTTCATAGCCTCTTCAATCCGAGGAAAAAGGTTTATAGAATTTGGGCTTTATAGCCCTTAGACCATTATTTATGCAGCCATCAAGCAACAAGGCGGGCCTCATGCCCGCCTTGTTGCTGCTTGTAGCTTCCCAGGTTAGCAGCTCTGCTACGCTGCCTTGGCTTCGACGTTAATGGATTCCGCCAACTCGGTAAGCTTCTGGTCAGTTTCTTTTTCTTCATTGAGGGTCTGCTGCAAGGAGCTCGCCACCTCTTTGAGGCCCAGCAGTTGCGCATAGGTGCGGGCGCATCCGTAGCCTGCAATCTCATAGTGTTCTACCCGCTGCGCGGCGGCGATCAACCCGGCATCCAAAACCTCGGGCTCGGCGTCTTCATCCATCAAGTCCTCGCCTTCCTCGAGGAGCCCCTTCATGCCCTTGCATTCGTTTCCCTCGGCCTCGGTGTCGAGCTGCTCAAAACATTGCTCCAGGCGTTCCACCTGGCCTTCGGTCTGGCGAAGATGCTCCTGAAATGCGCGCTTCAGCTCGGGCGAAGAGGCGGCCTCTGCCATCTTGGGCAGCGCCTCAATGATCTGGTTTTCCGCAGAATACAAATCCTGCAACTGTTCGATTAAGAGTTCGTTGAGCGTTTCCAACTTCATGTTGATTCCTCCTTAATTTTTCCTTAGATGGTTCCTTGCTGTTAGAGGAGGCTATATCGAATGTGAAAGTACGATTATCGCGTTTGCCGGAACAGCAACATTCAGTTTAAGAGCGAAGAGCAGTTCGCAGAGTTCCAGCGGAACGTGCACGGAACACCTCTGCTGAAGAAGACACGCGAAGCAGCTCTCGGGCGGCAACCCCTACGAGCTGCGCCGCAACCTAACTTACAGAACAACCATTAACAAATAAGGAGGGTTCTGTGCATCTTCTTTGGTGGATTATCGTTGGCCTCGTAGCCGGCTGGGCAACAGGAAAAATCATGCGCGGCTCTGGTTACGGCCCGCTTATGGATATTGTGATCGGAATTATTGGCGCCGTCATCGGCGGATGGATCATGCGAGCTCTCGGCTTTGCCAGCCAGGGAGGCATGATCTACACAATTTTTGTGGCCATCCTGGGGGCCATCTTGCTTACGGCGCTGGTACGGCTCATCACCGGCCGCCGTGGCGCAGGTACAGGCGGTCTGAGGAGAGCCGCGTAGAAAACTGATATCAAATCATTGTCTTAAGCCATCCCACGGGCCATCACTTTATGAGGCTTATGAGACGTGATGCGGGGCTTTGTGACCTTAAGCTCTTTGGGGAAAACCGTATCGCCTGACTGGATTCATGGCTTATCCCGGTATGCTAGTCCCCCCTTCCGGAAGCCCACGATCCCCGGTAAATATGCGGGCAACTGTTGATCATCGGAGCTTTTTGGACTAGTTAGTTGTACCCCCCACCCAATGCCCTGACAAGTGCTCCGCGGTGGAAGTAGCCAGGGTCATGCCCGGGAAAAGTCAATATAGCCGCGTTGAGCATCGGCACTGATCAGCTTGACGCGCAATTTATCGCCGACGTCCACTCCTTCGCCACGAACCAGCAGCCCTTCAACGTGCGGCTGAAGCACGCGGACAAACGTCCCATGCGGCGTTACTCCGGTGACGATAGCATCAAAGCTCTCGCCAATTCTGCGGCTCATGGCCACCGCCGCGATCCGCTTTTGCATGCCCCGCTCGACCTTGCGGGCGGCATCTTCTTTTACCGTGCAGTTATTGGCAATGCCGGTGAGCTCATAATCCGCATAAGGCGGCGGCTGTTTCGCCAGCAGGGCTTTGAGGAGCCTCTGCGTGACCAGGTCGGCATAGCGGCGGTTGGGAGCGGTGGAGTGCGTGTAGTCCTGCACAGCGAGGCCGAAATGCCCGACCTCGGGATCGCCCGGCCGCTCCAAAATATATTCCCCTGGCCCCATCAGCTTAATCACCGCCAGGGAGAGATCGGCAAAGTGATCGGGATCGGCCGCCTGGCGCTTCGTCAAAAAATCATTCAAGGCCTTGGAATCGGGCTGGCTGGGCAGCTTGTCCCCGGTCTTGGCGGCGAGCTCAACAATCCGGTTCCAGCGCTCCGGGGTCTTGACTACCCGCCGGATGGAAGAAACCTGCTCCAGCATGCGCGCCACCACGCCGTTGGCCGCGATCATGAAGTCTTCAATCAGCTCGGTGGCCATGTTCTTTTCTTGCCGGGCGATATCCACAATCTGCTCATTGAGCATTACTGGACGCGTCTCCGTGCTCTCAATATTGAGCGCGCCATGCTGGTGGCGTTCGTTCTTCAGAGCCTGTGCCACCTCGTTCTGCAGCTTCAACTGCGCCTGCAGCTCCGACGATGCCGCCACCTTGGACGGCGCCGCGCCTTTGCCCTCGAGCCACGCCCCCACCGCATTGTAAGTAAGCTGCGCCTTATTCCGGGTGATAGCGCGATAAGCGGTCCCGCTACTCACAGATCCATTTTGATCTACCAGAAACTCGGTGACGACGCTCAACCTCTCCTGATTTTCCAGCTGCGAAGTTGTTCCCGTGGAAAGCTGCTCCGGCAGCATGGAAAAATTTCTCACGCCGGTATAGACCGTTGTGGTTTCCTTGCCCGCGTGCTGATCGATAGGACACCCTTTAGAGACGAAAGCATCCACGTCCGCGATTCCCACCAAAATCTTCGTTTGCCCATTCGATAGGCGCTCCGCCACCTCAATCTGATCAAGGTCGCGCGAGGTGTCGTTGTCGATGGAGGACCACAGCAGATCGCGCAGATCGCGGATGTTCCCATCCGGGATTATCTGCGGCGGGCGTGACTGCAATTGTGAGAGCTGCTGCTGAACCGCCGGTGGAAACTCTGGTTCAAAGCCGTTTTCCAGCATGACTTGCCTGGCAATGGCCTGCAGATCGACGTGAGCTGGCATAGGAGCGTGTGCAAGAGGCTTGTTATCCATATAGGGTTGATGGCTCAATTCAAGATATTGGGAAAGCCCTAAGCCTAACACGCTGACGCCCGCGGAGGCGAACCGCAACATGCAAGCGCGGCGCCTCGCTGCTTGTCGTGAGATATCTGGGCGCATGCACTTGGGCCAGTTGCCAACTGCCGACAAATCCAGACATCTTCTCTCCAATGATTCCCATTCAAACCACTAAGGGAAATTGCGGGCGTGAGTTGCTGCCCGAAGCTGATATTCATGCGGACTGCACTTACGTCGATTGTTTTGCTCTGCTCATTTGCGCTGGTGGCGCAAGTGACGGCCCCGGTTTATACCACTGCTCCCACACTCTATGAAGGCGAGAAAGTTGCGGCGGTTGATCTGGTTGCGAACCCGCGGATTGACGTCGACCCATATCGCGGTTACGTCATGCAAGCGGCCGAAGCGCCATATTCGGCCGCCAAGGTGCAAGCCACCATTAGCGCCCTCAATCGCCTTGGGCGCTTTACTAAAGTTGAATTGCAGGCCGAGCCGGAAGCGGCTGGACTGCACCTGACCTTTCTCCTGCAGCCCGCCTTCTACTACGGGTTACTGGACTTCCCCGGTACCGCCGGACAATTCCGCTACACACGGCTTCTGCAGGCGGTGGACCTTCCCAACGAAGAGCCCTACGAAGCTGACAGTCTTAGCAAGGCGCAAGCCGCCCTGCTTGAGTTCCTGCAAAAGAACGGATTCTTTCAGGCCGAGGTCCGCCCTGAAACCCAATTTGATGACGCCCACCAGCTCGCCAACGTGACCTTCCATGTGCAACTGAATAAGCGTGCCAAGGTCGGCGAAGTATTGTTTAACGGAGTATCGCCGCAGCAGGCGCAGCACCTCGCCGCGGCCCTGCACTCCTGGCGTGCCAAGTTGACCGGAGGCGAGCTCAAGACAGGAAAGGCCTTTACCGCCGAACGCATTGAGGCAGCGACTGCGACATTGCACTCATATATAAGTGGCGAGAATTATCTTATCCGTCAATTGCGTGTAGGTGGGATCCAGTTTCATCCTGATACCAACCACGCCGATGTGACCTTTGACGTACAACTTGGCCCGCCAGTTTCCGTTACCCTCAACGGAGCAAAACTGACCTGGATTCCTTTTCTGAATTCGCGGCGCTTGCACCAGATCATTCCTGTATTCCAGGAAAGTTCGGTTGATCCTGACCTGCTGACGCAGGGCGAGCGCAACCTGATCGACTATTTTCAAAAGAAGGGATACTTCGACACCAGCGTCCAATACCAAGTGCAAAATCTTCCCTCGAAGGTTTCGGTCGTGTACCAGGTGAACAAGGGCCGCCGGCACAGGGTGGCCGAGGTTGCGGTCGAAGGCAACCATTACTTTTCCAGCGGAAAATTGCTCGCCGGCATTCCTGTGACGCGGGCCCGCTTCTTCTCGCACGGGCAATTCAGCAACAAGCTGCTCAAGCAAAGCGTGAGTAGCATTACCGCACTTTATCGCAACAACGGTTTTGAAGAAACGCAGGTCACACCGCGAGTCGTGGACCGCGAACCGAAGGTCTACGTCACCTTTCAGGTCAATGAGGGCCCGCAGACGCTGGTAGAAGACCTGCGCATTCAGGGTGCACGCAGTATAAGCGTGAGCGAACTGCAGTCGCGCAGAGGATTTGACCTCGCCCCGGGGCTGCCTTTTTCTCCCGCTCGCATGAATCAGGACCGCGACCGCATCGTCGCCACCTATCTCGACCGGGGATATCCGCGCATCTCTTTTAGCTCGAAGGTCGACCGATTGCCAAACGACCCGCACCGCGTCAATGTGACTTACCTTCTCGACGAAGGACCTCAGGTCCGCGTGGAAGATGTAGTCATCCTCGGCAATCGCCACACGCGGACTTCCTATGTTGCCCGTACCCTGGCGATCGCTCCCGAAGCGCCACTCAGTCAGTCCAAGCTGCTGGAAGCGGAAAGCAGCCTTTACGATCTCGGGATCCTCGATTGGGCCAGCGTCGGTCCCAAGAAACCCGTCAGTAACGAGACCCAGGATGAGGTGGTGGCCAAAGTCCACGAGTCCCGGCGCAATTCCATTACCTATGGCATTGGCTTCGAATATGACAAGCGCGCCGGCAACATTCCCTCGGGCACGGCGGCAGTACCCGGATTGCCGCCAATCGGGTTGGGAAAAACCAAGTTTGCCACCAGCGAAAAAAGCTTTGTCAGTCCGCGTGGCTCGGTGGAATACATCCGTCGCAACATGCGCGGGCTGGGAGAAACTTTTTCCGCCTCAACCCTGATAGCGCGGCTGGATCAGCGCCTGCTCACCAGCTACAGCCAGCCCCACTTCCGCGGCAGCAACTGGCGCTCCCTGCTGAGTCTTTCGGCCGAGCGCACCTCTGAAAACCCTCTTTACACAGCGCGGTTAGGCAGCGCCACCCTGCAGTTCGAGCGTTATCTAACGCGCGACAGCAGCAAGACATTGCAGTTGCGCTACCAGTTTCAGCGGACAGACCTGAATAATCTCCTCATTCCTGAATTGGTACTGCCCCAGGACCGCTCCGTGCGCCTCTCCACAGTTGCAACTTCGTTCATTCACGATAAACGCGACCAGCCGCTCGATGCTCATCGGGGCATGTGGGACACCATCGATATCAGCTTAAATCCTTCGGCCCTGGGGTCCAACGTAAACTTCGGGCGGCTGCTCGCCCGCCGCGCTATTTACGTCCCCTATAAGAAATATGTCTGGGCCTCGAGTCTCCAGCTCGGCATGGCCAAGGCCTTCGCCGGCAGCCGCGTTCCCACCAGCGAACGCTTCTTTTCCGGCGGCGCCAACTCTCTTCGTGGATTTCCCGTAAATGGGGCCGGACCGCAGCGCACCGTACCGGTCTGCAGCGACCCCCACGTGCTCTCATCGTGCAGCAATATTCATGTGCCCGTAGGCGGAGACGCTCTGTTCATCTTCAACTCTGAACTGCGCTTTCCCCTGCCTGTCATGCGGAGCCTGGGTGGAGTGGTTTTTTACGATGGCGGCAACGTTTATGACCGCATCAGCTTCAGTCGTCTTATGAGCAGTTACAGCAACACCTTGGGATTTGGGGTCCGCTACTCCACTCCCATCGGCCCTATTCGCTTTGATGTGGGGCGGCTGCTGAACCCGGTCCCCGGCTTCAGGGCCACGCAGTTTTTTATAACGCTGGGACAGGCATTCTGACCAGCAGATTGGATTTATGCCGTTAGCTAAAATAATCCGGCGCATCGCACTGGTAATCGCGTTGTTCATTGTTGTTGTCGTGATTGCCGGTTACTTCGTGCTGCGCAGTGCCGCTTTCCACCGTTATGTCATCGGCCAGGTCAACCAGAAAATCCAGCAGTCAACCGGCGGCCGCAGCGAAATCGGCAGCTACACTTTTGACCTGCGCCCACTGGTCATTACCGTCAACCGACTGGTAATTCATGGTACAGAACCCGCGGGGTCCATGCCGTTGTTCCAGACGGAAAAAGTCACCCTGGGATTGAAGCTGGTGTCACTCCTGCACGGAAAAGTAGATCTCAATGACATTCAAATTGACCACCCTGTCATCAATGTGGTCGTAGACCGGAACTCGCAGACCAATGTTCCACATCCGCAAAGCAAAAGCAGTTCGTCCACCAGCATTTGGGACCTTGGCATCCAGCGCCTGCTGATTGCAAACGGGGAAATTTACTACTCAAGCAAAGCCACACCTCTCAACGCCGATCTCCACGAGTTGCTAACGCGCGTGCAATATGATTTCATCCGCCAGCAGTATGTTGGCGAGCTCTCGTACCGCAACGGGCATCTGCACTTTGGCACCTATAATCCTATCGATCATGACCTGAATTCCCACTTCACCGCATCGCGTGCGGGCATGAGCTTTGATCCGCTGATATTGCGTGTAGCATCCTCGGAGCTTAGCCTCCGCGCCTCTGTCCAGAACTACAGCCAACCTTCGCTCAGCGGTAACTATCGCATCATTCTTCATACTGAAGATTTTCGCCGCATGCTACGCAATACTTCCCTGCCGTTGGGTACGGTCACGGTCGCGGGCTCTCTGAGCTATCAGCAAATCCCAGGACGTTCGCCGCTCGAAACTTTCGTTTCCACCGGCCAAGTGAGCAGTCCTGGACTCACGCTTGAGACCTCCACGCTGCGCGCCGCTGTCTATCGAATCTCTGGAGACTATGAGGTAAAGAACGGAGACTTCATAGCGCGCAACCTTCGCGCCGCTCTGTTGGGCGGTGAACTCAACGCCAATCTCAGCGTGCACGATGTGGCGGTAAAGCGT
>QIAW01000123.1:11420-15580 GCA_003225655.1 Acidobacteriota bacterium | reverse complement strand
GCTCGGCGTCGTTGCGTCCCGGCCGCGGCGCCCATGTGATATATGCGCCCAAACTGTCCGGTGAACTCAGGCCCGGGCGCTCGCCGATCAGCACCACGGAAATTTTTGCCTCGAGCGCCGCCCCGATGGCATCGCCGATGGCCACGCGTGCCTGCTCGACCACGCACACGGGACCCATAGACCACGCTTCGCGGTCCAGCATGGGCAGCAATCGATCGAGCAATGCCAGCGCATGGCGGCTGACAGCCAGCGCCGAGAGACCATCCGCAATCACGAAGACAAGATCGCAGGGAGCGGCAGTGAGTTCACCAGTTGACTCGGCACTCAACGTGCGGCCCAGCTCGGGACGCCGTAGCAGCCCGCGCTGTCGCAGGCCATTCAGCAGCGAGTCCACGTCGAGCGTGGCGTGCACTGCATCGCGCGCTTGCGCGTGTGCAAGCTGGAAGTCGAGTATCTCGCGCGTAGCGATGGTCGTGCCCGCGCGATTCAGCGCCACGCGGGCCGCGGTGTATTGCCGTAGATGGAGGGCCGGCGTGTCTTTCATGAGGAAACTTGTGTCGCGGGTGTTGTGCCCTGGGGCAGCAGCGCCTGCACCGTGATTTGCCGCGATTCGCTCCGCGCCAGCCAGGCTTCAAATTCCGGCGCCGGCCGCAGCCCAAGGACAGAACGCAGATACAGCGCGTCATGAAACGATGTGCTCTGGTAATTCAGCATGATGTCATCCGCGCCGGGCACGCCCATGATGTAATTCACGCCGGCCACTCCAAGCAAGGTAAGCAGCGTATCCATATCATCCTGGTCGGCCTCGGCGTGGTTGGTGTAGCAGACGTCGCATCCCATGGGCAGGCCCAGCAGCTTGCCGCAGAAGTGGTCTTCGAGGCCGGCGCGAATAATCTGCTTGCCGTCGTAAAGATATTCCGGCCCGATGAAACCCACGACCGTGTTGACCAGCATGGGTCGGTAGCGGCGGGCAACGGCATAGGCCCGCGCTTCCAGAGTCTGCTGGTCGCCGCCGTGATGCGCGCCGGCCGAGAGGGCGCTGCCCTGGCCGGTCTCGAAGTACATGACGTTGTCACCGATCGTCCCGCGCTTGAGTTCTCGCGCCGCCTGATGCGCTTCATCAAGCAGCGCGAGATTGACGCCGAACGACTTGTTGGTCGCCTCAGTTCCTGCGATGGACTGAAAAACAAGATCAACGGGCGCGCCTTGCCGCAAGGCTTCCATCTGGGTGGTGATGTGGGCGAGCACGCAACTCTGTGTAGGGATCGCGTACTTCTCTCGCGCGTGATCAATGAGCCTGAGCAAGGTGCTCACGGTTGCCACGTTGTCGCTGGCGGGATTGATGCCGATGACGGCATCTCCGGAGCCGAGCGCTAGCCCATCCACGATGGAAGCGGCGATTCCCAGCGGGTCATCCGTCGGATGGTTGGGCTGCAAGCGGGTGGAGAGTCTTCCCGGCAGCCCCACCGTGGTGCGGAAGCGGGTCACAACGCGGATCTTGCGGGCCACAGCAACAAGGTCCTGCGCCGGCATCAGCTTTGAGACGGCTGCCGCCATCTCTGGCGTCACCCCGGGCGTGAGCCCGGCCAGCACTTCGCCTGTGGCCTGATCGCTCAGCAACCAGTCACGGAACTCGCCCACGGTGAAAGAAGAAATGGCGGCGAAGGCGCGAGCGTCATGCGTGTCGATGATCAAGCGCGTGACCTCGTCCGATTCGTAGGGAACAATTGCTTCATGCAGAAAGCGGTCAAGCGGCAGGTCTGCGAGAACCAGCCGCGCTGCCACGCGTTCTTCAGCGCTTCGGGCCGAGATGCCGGCCAGTTCATCGCCAGAGCGCGCAGGCGACGCTTTCGCCAGCAGATCTTTCAGGCTGTCGAAGCTGTAAGTGATGCCCCGAATGATGTGGCTCAGAGGCATAACGGCAATATTCTCCGTTCCCGTGGGCGATGGACTGAGTTCAAAGCTTCCGCTAACGTTTTCTCGTCTTGCAGTATCCGCTGCGAATGCAGCGCATTGAGTTATGACGTTATGGGTCTTTCTTGATTTCGGCGAGCTTGGGGACATCGACTTTCGCATTCGCCGTGCCGATCAAACCCGTGCGGCTGTCCCGGACACCGAGCCGAAGCAGATAGCTGCCCTCCGGCAGGGCGATTTCACTCCGGCAGGGGAAACCGCCCTGCAGCACCTTCTTGTAGGTTTCAGGGTTCATGGCGGCTTTTACCGTGTTGCCGCTCACACTGACAGGTTTGCCTTTTTCGTTGTAAGCCTGCACCACGCATTCCACCTCGGCATGTTCGGCCCCATCCTCGCCGTGCTCAAGCACTAGAGCATGCACATCAATCGCGTAAAGGACAACGATATTGTTTTTGCTCTGCTCAGAAGGTGGCAGGACGGCAGCTTGAAAAAACAGAGCGGTTGAAACCGGATGATCCAGGTTGAGCGCGTCACCAAGTTCGCGGGCCCGCTGCTTGCCATTTTCCTTCCCATAAGCCCCGGGATCGGCAGCGTAATATCCCAAGCGATAGCGCAACTTGAGGCCCGGACGGTCTACTTTGACCTGTACCTTGCGGAACTTGCCATTCCAAGCATGTAATAGCTTGAACCGTCGCTGACGCCATCACGCACCGCTTTATCAAGGTCGTTGCGATTGTAGTAGGCCTTACCGCCGGTGCGCTCGGCCAGCAGGTCCATGGCCCCATGCGTCGCCGTCAGGTTGTTTGATTCCAGCGACAACGCGTTTCCGAGCTGCGGCCCGCCAGTGATTCTGTGGCCAAAGCGGTCACCGCCGCTGCTGGAAGCGGAGAAGATACCCGAGGTCGAAAGCCCGCGCGCATCGATGGGATAGATTGCTATCTGCGAATCAGTCAGCATCGCGGCAGTTTTGGCAATGTCGTCTCCATAATTCCGCTCTGCTCCAAATTCTGTGTTGGAAGAGACTGTCGCATCAGGACTGATGGAAAGGGGAAATGCCTCGGAGATCCAGATAAGATTTTTTCTTCCCTGATATCCGGAGAGCCAGTGGGCAATGGATTGCAATGCATCCATGGTATAGCGGACACGCAAGTCAGTTTGAAAGCTGGTGCGCTCAGCCTCAAAACTCTGGAGTGCCGCCTGCGCCTGGTCGGGCAGGCTGTCAAAGAAACCAGGAGGATAGAGCTCAGTCTCTTCTCCCGAAACGGGATTATCCAGCAGCGCGGATGCCCGCCCGCCTGCCTTCTTGACGGCTTCTTTGAGAATATTGGGGTCCGTGGTGAAGTCCTGCACCATGCGCAGTTTTTGTCCCAGCGTGTAAACCGCCGTGGGTGAATCGGTGGACATGGTTTCGATGTAGTGCAGCATCTTTTGCCGTACATACGACTGGCTGGTGAGCGGAGTGTTGAGCGCATCCAGCAGGATCACATTCAATGAGCTGTTGAGCCGGAATTGCGGAATATTGGTAAAAACATTTGCCGGTAGAGACTGCTTTGTGAACTTGGGAGTCTCCGCTACCGGGTGTTGAAATCCGAACGCGCGTACTTTCTGTGATTTGCCATCCTCCAATACACTAAAGTCTTTGGCTTCGAGATCGAGCACCGCATGGCCGTGTGAGTCCGCCGCCACGACATCGAGCATGACCAGACGCGTGGTGACCCTGAGCACGGTTGCCGACTCATAGGCGGCTCCGGGCCGCGCGACTTGCACCCCCGCCGGTGGCGGCTTCGGAGTTCCAGGCGGTGCAGAGGGTTGCGCTTGCGCGGAGGGAGGGGGAGTGATTGGTTTCTCCGTGGGTGTTTGTTGCGGCGAAGCCGCCGGTGCAGCATCAGCCGGCGTCTGCTCGCGAGAATCGGCGCTGAAGGGAAGCGCCAAGCACGGGAAAAACACAGCGATGGCAAGTAGTTGCCGCCACTTCAGGGGAGTCATGGTGATACTCGCTTTCAGCACTGCTCGTCACTGAGATTTTACTCTTCAGCAAGCCATTACGGGGAGAGCCTCATCTTCTTCATCATTTTTTCAGATATGCAGGCATGACCTTGCGTAATCGCCGCACCCAAAATAGCAACTAACCTGTTCGCTTTTTTCGCCTTCTAATTCAGGAGTGAGCTCACAATAGACAGTGTCTTCGAAGTGTGCTCAGGGTGGATAGCTTGGAAAGCAGTTGGCGAAGCGCAAGCACGATTGCC
>QIAW01000123.1:0-11219 GCA_003225655.1 Acidobacteriota bacterium | reverse complement strand
ATCTTCGATGCCGCCGGCTTCGAGTATCCCTATGCCACCTCGTATCAACTTTATGCCGGAGTACCGCAATTTCAGCGGGTGCAGAGCGCGCAGCCGGGTGACTTGATTGTGTGGCAGGGGCACGTGGGAGTGGTGGTGGACCCGGCGGAGCATTCGTTTTACAGTTCAGTTGGCTCGGGCCTCGAAACCGAGCAGTACGATAACGACTACTGGCGGCAGCGTGGGAATCCGCGGTTTTACCGCTATCTGGTGGCGGCTTCCAGCGATGCCGCGCTGCGCAAACCGGCAACCAGGGTCGCAAGTGAAAACAATGCAGAGCCGCCGGCCGCCAGTCGAGTTGCGACCAAGGCGGCCACAGGGGAGTTACGCAGCACTGCAATCCATGACGGCATGGATGAATCTGCCGCGATCTTCCTGGTTCCTGCAGACATTCCTATTCCCGCCGCTCACTCCAGGCCCGCCGCCGCCGATGTGAGTGAAGCTATTTCTGAGTTGACCAACCAGTCGGGAAACATTTTGCGCGGCAACGATCCAGCCACGCTGTCTTCGCCGGTCATCGTCTTCGATCAGCTTCAAGTTGAAAAGGTGGAGTTCCATCACGACAAGAGCTGGGCCAATGTCCGCATTGATTATCACGTGGAGCTGAGTCAGGGGCAGGTGCACAGCCAGCACCGCACTGAAAAGCGGCGTTGGGAATTGCAGCACAGGGAAGATGGCTGGGTGGTGGTGAATCCCACCGATCGCGTTTACATCCCCGCTGATACCGCCGCCCAGATCATCAGCGAGCGTCTCTACAGGTTGACGAAAAAGAGCGCAGATAAAAATCGCAGCCGGCAGGCCAGCCTCGCCCGTCTACTGGATGCGGTGTTCAACTAGGGCTTTCCCCAGTTGCCACCATGCCGCAAACTGCTTGCTGTTATGCCGCGAGAGAAGACGTCGCTTCCATGACCGGCCGTTTCAGGTGCGCGGCCGCCTGGCGGCGCTTGCGATTGCGTTCGCGTTCCTGCAGATATTCCTGACGCATGCGATTTGCGAGCGACAAGGCGTGCTCAAATTTTGTCCTGTTCATAGAGCCGATCAATCGCAGCACTTCGCACCTTGGACCGTGGATCAAGACCTTTTTGGCGATTCCGCCCAATTCCTGCCAGTCGTGCCATTCGCCGATGGCATCTTTTACATCGCCCAACATTTTGACGAAGGCGGTTTCTGGTTTGTCGGCAAGCTGCAGAATATAACGCAGCTCTTTGACTTTCAGCCGGTAAGGATGAAGATTTTCGGCATCCAACCGCGGCCACTGAGCCAGCTCAGCGGAAAGCTCCAGTGCGGCTGCCATGGCATCGGCGGGCCATTCACTTGCCCGCCCCGGCTGCTTCTCATCTCGCGCCAGCGTTTTGTCAATGAATTTGGCGATGAATCTGGAAGTCCGCTTCAAACGCCGCCGAATCTCGCCGCCACGGCTGCGGACTGCGTTGCGCAGCTTGCGAACCTGGCGGTCGTGCTCGGCCCCGAGGTACTCGAGCAACTCGAGCAGACAATCCTGTTCGCCATCCGGGTGCAGCCTGGTGACCAAGCCGGTGAGCACGTCCATGTCGCGCACCTTGCCCGCCCGTTTGCGAACAGGCTTGACCGCCTTTAGAAGCTGCTGCTCATTGCTTTTCGAATCCAGTCTTAATGCTTGCAGCAAAGCTTCAGTACGCCTCGTATGGATGCGCAGGTCATGGACCAGGTCCGGAGAGGACTTGCGCGGAAATCTCTTGACCATCTTTCGCAGTTTTCTGAGTGGTTTCTGCAGTTTGCCGGGATTCAACGACATTTGCTATTTGGATGTACCCCTGGCTTATAGGGTTGAGCGGCGCTTCAACCTTAAGACCGTTACAGGTGTTGATTGTCCCGTTTGTTGGACCCGCTTATTCGCTGAGCCGGGGCTCCTCTCCAAACTTGCGTGCCAGATACGTTAAGTAGCTCTCGATTGTAGCGGCCTGGTTCATGAAGCGCGACACCAGCCGGAAGATGGGATTGTAGACCTCTCCGCGCTCAGTGATGGTCACTGTGCAGCCGTCGGCAACAGGAGTGATCTCGTAGGTCCAGGTGCCGCCAAAGGGAAGCTTAGGATCCGCGATGCGCCCGACGAGCCGCTTCGGCGGCAAAGTTTCTACCAGTTCCAGCGGCAATGCCTGGCCGTTTTTGTAGGTCTCGCGCCAGACAGGATGGCCATTCTGGTCAGCCAATCGCTCTACCTTGGCGACATTCAGGCGCCAGGATGGCATCGCCTGAGCGTCGCTGATCACGCCCCAAACCGCTTCCGGCTGCTGCTTCAAATGCAGCGTGCGCGCCGCTGTGTGTCCTTTGGGCAGCAACAGCCCGACCACCCAGGAGGCTACGACCAGCACGGCAACGGCAATCGCCACGATAAGAACCCATCTCATGACTCTTCTCCAGTTTTGAAGTGCTTCGACTGAACTCGTTGTTCGGCCGCGCTGGCCAGAACTTCCAATCCGCGCAGCCCCGCCTCCCGGTCTTCAGGCGAAAGCTCAGCCAGCATGGCGTGGACGCGCTCCGGATCCAGCACCTTCTGCATGTTCTTAATGCACAAACCGGCTGGCGTAAGCCGTAGGCACACCCGACGCCCATCCTCAGGATCTTTTTCGCGTACCACGTGGCCTCCGCGTACCAACCGGTCCACGGTCAGGGACATGGTTGAAGCCGTGACCCCCATGTGTTTCGCCAGCGTCATCAGGCTGGTGGGCTCGACCTCATCCAGATGATCGAGGATGCCCGCCTGGTGCGCGCTAATCACTTTGCTGGTCTCGGGATCGCGCACGTGCCGCACGTGACAGGCGAAAAAAATTTTGGGATACGCTTCCAGCAACCGCCGAACTGCCTGTTCCTTCATTGCAAGGCGACATTAACTGAATATATATTGATTTGTCAAATCAAAATATATTTGCTCAGCTTGTCAGCCTTGTTGGAGAAGCGCTGCGCGGCGATGTCGGTAATCAACGCAGGCTGTGGAAAACTTTGCTACGATCGCAGCCCGGACTAGTTCCCTTTTTGTTCACCGTCTTTCCCCCTATAAGGAAAAGGTAAACATGGCTGCCGATTCAGTGACATTTTTGAGAAAAAACGGTTAAAATACTAGTAATTCTGGTACTTTTGAAGATAACCAGAAAGTAATCTGCAAATTTAGCCGTCTCTTCCCTGAGACCTTCCTCTGGCCAATAGGAGTAGTTTGGTTGTATCCGCAGTATTGCCGTTAAAAGAAAGCTCGCGTGAGCTTATCGTGGAAGTGGCTCGCG
This sequence comes from Acidobacteriota bacterium, assembly GCA_003225655.1. Taxonomy (GTDB): domain Bacteria; phylum Acidobacteriota; class Terriglobia; order Terriglobales; family Acidobacteriaceae; genus QIAW01. Next base: position 7,923 of record QIAW01000123.1, on the reverse strand, counting down.
CTCTTGAGCCATATTTTCCCGACATCACGGCCGCATGGCGCGAAAAAATTACCGAAGAGTTTCACTTCGAGGCGCGCGCGCTGGCCGCGCTGGAGCGCATCAAGATCGCGACCGCCTGCTCTTATCTCTGTCACGGAGATTTGCAGGGCTTTTTTGAGAACCTGGGTTACACCGGGACCCGCCTGGCCAAGCTGAAAGTGGATACGCGCCTGGTGGCCTTCTCTCTTGATATTTATCAATCCAAGTGCGAGCCCTATTTGGGAAGTCTGTTTGGCGAGCGCCGCGCTGAAGCCATCGCCGCCCTGGAAACATTGAACTCAGCCACTTTCGTTGCTGTTTCCGGCGCTTACTTTGACACCAAGAGCAACGAATCCTCGGCGCTGCTTTCGATTCTTGACGCCGAACTCTCCGCTCCTACCGTGACCATCTTGCTGGAGCGCGTGCTGCGCATTTCCATAACTATCTTCAACGCCCGCATGGGCGTGGTGCTGCTGCGCGAACTTGATTCCGAAGTGCTGCATGTGAAAGCTTCGGTCGGTCTCGAAGGCGAGATCCAGGAAGATATCGCTGTATTGCCAGGACAGGGATTTTCCGGCACGATCGCGCAGAGCGGGGAGCCCGCTCTTTCGCTCGATGCCGGATATGAGGATCCGAACCTGAATCCTGCGTGGCGCAACAAGGCAAAAACATTGTGGGGCATGCCGCTGAAGAATGACGGCAACGTAATCGGAGTGATTCTGCTGGGCTTTGATCGTCCTTATGAGTGGCTGCCTACGGAGCGCGAGCTGATGCGCGCCATCGCCGACCGCTCCGCGCTCGCCATTGACCGCGCCCACATTGCCGAAGCTTTACGCGAGCGCGAGGCCCGCATTGCCGAACTCAGCGGTCACCTGCTGCGCGCGCAGGAAGAAGAGCGCAAGCGCATCAGCCGCGAACTGCATGATGAGACCGGGCAGGCGCTGATGGTGATCAAGCTTTATCTGGGGATGCTGGAACAGGCGGTGCCACAGCGCTCCCCGCGCGCGAAAATCCGCGAGACCGTCGCCGTGGTAGACCGCACCATTGACGGTATTCGCCGCATCATCGGCAGGCTCTCGCCCCTGGTCCTGCAGGAGCTGGGGTTGGTGGCCGCCATCCGCAAAGAGGCCAAGGACCTGTTCCGCAATACCGGGGTGAAGGCCCGGGTGAATGTTGCCGACAATGTGGGCCGCCTGGATTCGGAGACCGAAACCGCCCTGTACCGCATTGTGCAAGAAGCGTTGCATAACGTGGTCAAGCACGCCCAGGCGCACTCTGTAAACATCCAGTTAATGCGGGAAAACGAGATGGTGAAGCTTTCCGTCGAAGACGACGGCGTGGGAATGCAGGCAAAATCCAGCAACTCGCGTGGCCACTCATTTGGCCTGGCTGGAATCAAAGAAAGGGTGAAATCCATGAAGGGCACAGTCCGGGTGCAGTCGGCGAAAGGAAAGGGCACACGCCTTGAAGTCAGCGTGCCCTCGCTTGAACCGGGCGTTGAAGCCGCGGCGCTGTCTGCGAAAAGTGAGCGCCGTGCTGCGCGAGCTTTTCGCGAGGGTGCAGCAGCCTTATTTTGGCTGCGGAGCCCTTGGATGAAAGGGTGAGCGAAAAGTGAGCGCCGTGCTGCGCGAGCTTTTCGCGAGGGTACAGCAGCCTTATTTTGGCTGCGTAGCCCTTGGATGAAAGGAAAATCAAGATGCCGAAGATCAAATGTTTGCTTGTCGATGACCATACACTGTTTCGCCAGGGCGTGCGCCGGCTACTGGAGAGCGAATCGGATTTCGAAGTTGTGGGCGAATCCCCCAACGCCGGCGACGCGGTGGAGAAGGCCCGCGACCTGCGTCCCGACATCGTGTTGATGGATATCGGCATGACCGGGCTGTCTTCCTTTGAGGCCGCGCGCCACATCAAGAAGAACCGCCCCGAGACGAAAGTCCTGTTCCTCACCATGTATGAAGATGAGGACTACCTGGTGCAATGCCTCGAAGTCGGCGCCTCCGGCTACGTGCTCAAAGATACCCCCGCGCCGCAACTGGTCAGCGCCGTGCGCGATGTCTACAAGGGCGGAAAGTATCTGAGCGCGCAGGTGCTGGGCAAGCTGGTGGAAGATTTCCGCTCCCGCGTGCGCGATCAGAAGATGCGCCCGCGCATCTCAACGTTGACCAACCGCGAACGCGAAATTTTAAAGCTGCTGGCGGAAGGCAATTCGGTCAAAGAGATTGCCGTACTGCTGGGGCTCAGCGTAAAGACGGTGGAAGCCCACAAATTCAACCTCATGCGCAAACTCGACATTCACAACAAGGCGCAACTGGTGACCTACGCAATCCAGAAAAAAATTATCAAGATTCCAGTCAACCAATAGATAGTTTTTGAAGTAAGAAGTAAGAAGATAGAAGCTCCAATTTCTGATTTCTTACTTCGTGCTTCTTGCTTCATACTTCATACTTCATACTTCTAACTTCTCGCTTCCGCAGGCCAGCTCGGCCAAAGTTTTCAAATCGGGAAGCTCCAAGTCAGGCATGATGCTGGGAGCGCCGGTTAATCCAGACATTGGCCCAGCCTAGCTGCTGTGCGGGCACAATATCGTGATACAGACTCTGGGCGACGTGCAGAATTTTCTCTTGGGGTAATCCGATCTTCTGCAAGGCTTTCTCAAAATTATTGCGCGAGGGCTTGTAGCTCTTCACCTGCTGCGCGGTGACGATCCAGTCGAATGGGACCTGCAAAGTTTTGGCGGTCTCGGCGAACAGATCATCATCCGTGTTGGAAATCACCGCCAACTTGTATTTCTGTTTAAGCCGGACGAGGGCCGCAACCGTATCCGGGAATGGCGGCCAATGGGGCAGCGACTCGGGCAGGCTGCTGATCTGCTCGAGTGATGGACGAAAGTTCAGGCGATCGCCCAAAGCCACCACCACGCCCTTCAACACTTCACGATAGGGCCGGTAGCTGCGCTTCTCTTCGGCGGCCTCAAATTCTCCGTAGAGCTCCAGCAGCGCGCCGTCACTGATGCGGACATCATGCGCATCCAGGACCGGACGCAACGCTGCCACGATGCCGCTCTCCCAGTCAATCAGCGTTCCATAGCAGTCAAAAGTGAGGCATTCGAAGGAATTGAAGTCCATGGTGGTCTTCAAGTGTAGCGCAGCCAGAAAAAAGCCCGGGAAACTCCCGGGCTTTTTTGGCCACGGCTCAGACGCCGCGAAAACAGCTCAACTTACATCTTTACGTCGATCGGCTTCAGCAGGCGGAATGTTATGGCCTGCTCGGCGGGCAGTACTATGTCCTTATTGTCGGTAAAGGCGGTGCCTGCGGTGCCCGCGGCCGCTCCGGCGCCCGCGCCAATCAGTGCGCCCTTACCGCCGCCGGCGAGGCCGCCAATCAGCGCGCCCAGACCGGCGCCGCCGCCGATCATGGTGGCAGTGCGTTTGCCCTTGCCTTTCATGTAGCGCGAGTCAGCGTTGGTTTCAACCGCATAGTTGCTGTTGCGGACGGTCACCTGGTTCAGCACAACCTTCAGGATGGCGGCGCCTTTGAAGCGTCCACGCGCCTTGGCCGTGACCACCGTGCCGCTGGCGGTTGAACCCTCAGGGATCGCGACTTTGTCTCCTATGGAGACGGGCTGCGCCACGGTGGCGGTAAAGGTATCACCAGAATGACTCGTCTTGCTGCTGATTGTCTGGTCAAGCCTGACGACAATCGTGGTTCCTTCAGGAACCGTTACCGAGTGGCTGAACAGGCCTCCTCCAGAACTCGGAGCGCTGGTACTGCTATCGCCATTGCTGGAAACCTCTGATGGAGACTTGCCACAACCTACAATGACGGCAAACACCGCCATCAGCAGCAGAAGAGCTGCCATTCGCAAACGCATAAAAATCCTCCTGATGCAGGCGTTTTTATCAGAATTGAAGCCCCGAGGCAATGTAAAAGCAGTTCCTGGTTCTCGCTTGCCAGTTCTCAGTGAAAACACCTAACCCTTGCTCAACCCTGTTCTCAAATTGTTCAGCGGGGAATATTCCGAAACTGGGTACTGAGTACCGAATACTTATATCACGCTTTTTCCGTTGCTGTTGCCGCGGCGGCCACCGGCTTAGGCGTGGTTTTCTCCATGATTTTCTGCGAGTTGAGCAATGAGCGCTGCAGAGAGGCGTTGTATCCCGTCCATTCGCTTTCCGGTTCGCGCTCAAAATGTGCGCGCATGGATTCCATTTTTGAATCCAGATCGTCCAGGTAATGCAGCATCAGCGCTTCAGGAAACATGGGCAGCTTGGGCGAGCCAAACTCGTATTGTCCATGGTGACTGATGATAAGCTGCTCCACCAGGGTCTTCAGCTCTTCGGGAAACGGAGATGCAAGCTGCTGGTTGACGATGGCAATCTTGGCGTGCAGCATCTCCAGTTCGATGATCATGTGCCCAAGCAGTTGGCCGCGCGTGGTGTAGGCGAAAGAGCGGGCATAGGAAATCTCATGAATTTTGCCGATGTCATGCAGAAAGGCGCCGGTGAACAGCAGATCGCGGTTGACCGTGGGATAGTTTTCGGCCGTCACGTCGCATAACGTAAACAGCGAGACCACGTGGTCCAGCAGCCCGCCAATAAAAGCGTGATGCAGAGTCTTGGCCGCGGGCGCGTTCTTGTAGGCAGCGGCGATATCGCCGTCGCCCATGAAAACCTCGAGCAGCGTCTTCAGGTGCGGATTGCCCATCGTAGCCACAAAGCCGCCCAGCCTGCGCCACAGCTCGTCGATGTCCTTTGTGGTTTTGGGAAGGTAGTCGGCAAAATCAATCTCCGCCTCTTCCATGCGCCGCAGCTTGTGAATGGTGAGTTGCCAGCGGTTGTTGTACTTGTTGAGCAGCCCTTTGACCTTGATGACGTTGTCCTGCTCGAAGGCGCCGATCATCTCATTGACGTTGTCCCAGGCTTTGGCTTCGAGCGAGCCACTGCGGTCGCCCAGGGTAAGCGCAAGATACGGCTCCCCGTTTTTCTTCGCCTTCACCTGCTTGGAGGTCACGATAAATGAAGAGGTGATGTTCTGGTTCTCGTGGGCGGCACAATCGCGAATATAAAACTCTTTCATACAATCAGAAAAACACACAAAACCTGTAGGGAAATAAACTCTGATGAGAGTATCACGAAAAAGCGGTTCTCCGTTCCCGGTTACCAGTTCTCAGTTGTCCACCTGAAGGTAGTCCTAAGGCTAGAACGTGCGGCTCCTAAAGATGAACTATCAAGATGCGCCTCACTTCCTGAATTGCTAAAATGCGACATGCGCGTCCTGCAACATGGACCGGGCGAATACGTAATCGGCGGGCTGCCATGACCATGTCCGCTATCATTGAGGGCACGAACCTGGTTGCACGTCCTCCGCTCACCCAGCTTGAGCCCTATCTCGGCTGCTATTGGACGCTGGTTCATGCGCCCGGAAGCTGCATACAGACGATTCCCGATGCCTCCTGCTACCTGGTAGTAGAAATCCCGGATGAAGGGCCGCGGCAGTGCCTGCTGGCTGGCCCACGCTTGAAAACCGATCTGCCAGATCGTGAACCGCCGCGAGCTGCTGGCCAGATTTCTGGGGCCTCGCGCTGATGAGCTTGCAGAACAGATGGCAAAAACGAGTTCAAGCGATGCCCGCTTCGACCTGCTGGAGGCGTTCTGCCTGGAGCAGCTTGCGGGCAAAGCTGTGCATGAGTGCGTTGGAATGGCCCTGCGATTGTTGGAAGAATCGGCAGGCGCTATGCAAATCCGCGAAGTCGCCCGCCGCTGCGCGGTGAGCCAGCGCCAGCTTGAGCGTCTGCTGCGCGCCTGGGTAGGGATGTCTCCCAAGCGCCTGGCGCGCATCGCGCGCTTTCAAACGGTGCTGGGCCGCGCCGAACGCAAACCGCAGTGGACCCACGTGGCCGCGGAACAGAATTACGTGGACCAGGCCCACATGATCCGCGAATTTTCAGGGTTCACCGGCGCAAGCCCGGCGCGCTTTACCACAATGAATTCAGGCAAATTTCCCAAAACGAAGTGCGATTGACGCACGTCCTCGCTTAGAGCATTTTCGTGGTTACTGTAGACTTTTCTAGGCCGACAAGTATCAGGGTACAGCTTCAAAGGCTGCGGAAAAAATCCTCGTGTGTGAAGACGTGTATCAGGGCACGGATTCATCCGTGCCTTCAAAGGCTGCGGAAAAAATCCTCGTGTGTGAAGACGTGTATCAGGGCACGGATTCATCCGTGCCGCTAAGCTGCTGAAAATGAACAATTCCACTCTGTCAGGGATGAGCCTGTAGCTCACCCAAGGTGATGAAAACAGTTGACTAGGTTTCGACTCAGCCCCGGCAGGGGCGGCGTATTATAGCCCAGCGCTTCCAGCGCTGGGCGCTGCTCGCTAGAAGATTCCCATCTTCTTCTTCCGTTTCATTGGCTTCTGCTTGTCTGATTCGGGAGAGGCGGCCGTCATGACCGGCTTGGTTTGGTTGGGGCTGGCGCCGGAATCGACGTAGCCGGGTTTGATATCGATGTAGGCTTCTTCACGCAGCTTGGTCAGGTAAGCGCGTAGCGCCGGCTGGATCTTGTGCAAATACAGGTTTTCCTGAATCTGCGGCTCAATGTCTTTGAGCGCCAACATTCCAGCCTGGGTGTGCTCGGTCACCTTGAGGATGATGAATCCCTGCCGGGTGCGGATCACGTCGGTCATCTCGTTCGCTTTCATGGCAAAGGTCTTGTCTTCCAGCTCGTGCGCCAGCATTCCCCGTTTGAAATAGCCGAGGTCGCCGCCCTGGGCCGCTGTAGGACCGTCGGAAGATTTGCGGGCCACTTCTTCAAATTTCGCTCCACCCTTGATCTGGGCCAGCACTTCGTTGGCTTTCTGCTCTGCCGCCGTTAACTGCTCCGGTGTAGCGGGAATCTCTTCCGGCTTCTTGGTTTCGGCATTGATCGCGGGCGTGGGCGCGATCAGGATCTCACTCAGGCGCACCTGCTCCGGCTGGTCAAACTCTTTCTGGTGTTCGGTGTAATACTGCTTAATTTCGGCCTCGGTGATCTGCAGCCGCGAGCCCACGTCGTGCCCAATCACCTGCTGGGTGACGATCTGGTTGCGCATGTTCTGTTTGAAGTCTTCCCAGTCCACCCCTTGCTGCTCCGCGGCCTTCTGCAGACTCGATTGCCCGGAGCCGTTGTCCTCAACCAGTTCCAGTCCCATCTGCTTGCGCATTTCATCCAGGCGCTTGATCAGGTCGGTATCGCCGGTGATTCCCAGGTCCTTCGCCTTTTGCACCAGGAGCGCCTGGTCAATCAGGTCGCGCAACACGTCTTTCTCTTTCGTCGTGGGGTCAACTTGCGCTCCATACTTGTCCTTCGATTCGTTCAGCAACTGGTTGCGGCTGCGCTGGAACTCGGAGCGCGTGATAATTTCGCTGTTGACGCGGGCGACAATTTCTTCAACCACGGTATCGGCGATGAGAGGAAAACGTAGTTTCATGGAAAGACCCTTAATTTCAGGTGGTTAGACTTTTTCTATTGTACCGCAGCAATGTGTTCGCCTGCGCGGCCACAGCGGTAGCGCAATCATCTAAAGAGCATAGTAGAGCATAGTTCGGCTCCACTCCCGCTTAGAATGCAGGGAGTGGCTTTCTTATAGTTTGGCCCCTTGAAGATCCCATCCGCGTAGCGGCGGCATAGGGTAGCTTGCTGTTTTCGGCGATGATGGCCGCAGACGTGGTATCAAACCGTTGCTTTTCCCTGCATTGACGCCATCATAGAGATTTGTAGGTGAGCGCAAAGCGAGCGCCGGGATTAGGACAAGACAAAAGAGACTTTGGAGGTATTGAGGACTGTGATGACACTACTTCAACACTACCAGCAAGGGTGCCATAAGCAACTGATTTTGCAAGGCTTAACCATGTACCCCCTAGCATGCA
>QIAW01000625.1 GCA_003225655.1 Acidobacteriota bacterium | reverse complement strand
CTCTGGCTCAACCCATTAGTACGTGTCCTTTTTCCCGCTTGTTCGTCTCGCCTGTGACTCGCTATAGTTAATCCATAATTTCTCCCCACAATTGAGCCTAACCATAAACATTGTAAGGAGACATATTTGCGCTTGAGAAGCTTGCTGTCTGATGGTGTGTTGTACCCGCTCCGGGGCTGTGCGATGGAGAGCGGCCCGGTTGTCATCCTTTTATTACTTCTGTTCTTGCTGGCTGCGGTCGCGCAAAGCTCCGCCCAAGCCAGAGTGGTCAGTATCAGCAACTTCGCCTTCACCGATTCCGTGAGCAACACCAGCACCACTGTCATTCGCAAGAGTGAGACGGTGCAGTGGACTTGGGTGTCGGGCAGTCATTCCACCACGTCGAGCACCTGTTCGGGTGCGTGCACCGCAAACGGCGTGTGGGATTCAGGAATACATTCCGGAGTCTTTAACTTCAGTTACACCTTCAACCAGGTCGGCAGCTTTCCCTACTATTGCCGCCAGCATGGTGCGAGCATGACCGGCGTGGTCATCGTTCGTCCCCCGGCCGGGCCCTTTGCCCTGCAAGTCACGCCTTCGAACTTCTCGCTGGTGCCTACCAAGACACTGCAATTCACCGCCTCCCGCGTCTTCTTGAGGGGAGCGGCGTCGCCCCCGGCAATGGCGGAAAACTTAACCAATCAGGTGCAGTGGAGTTCTTCGGATACGAACATCGCGATCATCAATCCCTCCACCGGCGTCGTTACCGCGGGCAGCACTCAGGGCCCGGTCACCATTACCGCATCCAGGGGGCCGCTCTAGGCTGCGGTGCAGCTTAACGTTTCCAGCACTGTGGTGCTGAATTCCATTACCGTCACCCCTGCAAATCTGCATGTACTTCTAGGCGCGGGACCAGTCACTTACACTGCCATCGGCAACTATTCCGACGGCACCACGCAAGACCTGACGGGGAGTGCTACTTGGGCATCGTCGGCTCCCGCGGTAGCGAACATGACAAACAATATGGCAGCTATGGGAAGCGCCGGGAGCACGGTCATCTCAGCTACCAGCGGAGGAGTTACAGGCTCCACCGGGCTTCAAGTCGTGGTGCTGAGCTCCATCACCGTTACTCCGGCGAACCAGGTTGTAGTGGCGAACTCCGGACCGGTTACTTACACCGCGACCGGAAACTATTCCGATGGGCGCACGCAGAACTTTACGGGTACGGCCACGTGGGGCTCGACCAACACCGGCGTCGCGACCGTGGCTAATAACGTAGCTACCCTTGTCGGCGGAGGGAATACCACAATTTCAGCCACCCAAGGGCTCACGGGTTCAACGAATCTGCAAGTTGTTCCAGTGCTGACAGTTTCACCACCGACGGCGACGATCTCCATTTTGCAAACGCAGCAGTTTACGGCAAATCTTTCTGTTTCCTGGTACGTGGATGGAATAGCCGGAGGAAACAGCAGCAGTGGGTTCATCTCAGGCAGCGGCCTCTACACTCCCACCATTATGAGCGTAGGCCCCGTGCACACCATTACTGCTAACACCACGGCCGCACCTGCGCAGACAAAGACAGCATCCATTCAGGTGAATGCGCCTTTTGCCGGACCGCTTACGTATCACAACGACAATGCCCGTACCGGCTTGAACTCGCATGAAGCCATCCTTACCCTCGCCAACGTGAACATGAACCAGTTCGGCCGGCTGTTCAACATTCCCGTGGATGGCAAGGTTGATGCACAACCGCTCTACCTGCCCGCTCTGAATATTTCGGGCGGCGTTCACAATGTTCTTTTTGTGGCTACCGAGCATGACAGTGTCTATGCCTTCGACGCCGATAGCGGCGCGCTCTACTGGCAAGTCTCAATGCTGAAGGCGGGGGAATTGCCGTCCGATGATCGTGGCTGCGGCCAGGTTTCGCCCGAAATCGGGGTTACTGCTACACCCGTGATTGATCTCAGCATGGGACCCAATGGTGCGATTTATGTCGTAGCCATGAGCAAGAACGGACCAGGAACAACGTATTTTCAACGCTTGCACGCCCTGGATTTGACCACAGGCGCGGAGCTGTTCAGCGGGCCAAAAGACATTCAGGCGACCTATCCGGGAACCGGATCGGGCAGCAGCGGCGGCATCGTCCCCTTCGATCCTAAAACGTACAAAGACAGGACCAGTCTGCTTCTACTGAACGGAAAGATCTATACCGCATGGGCATCACACTGTGACGCCGGTGCGTATACCGCCTGGGTCATGGCCTACGATGAAACCACGCTGGCGCAGACCAGCGTCATCAATTTGACCCACAATGGAGGTGGCGGAGCATTCTGGAATGCCGGCGCCGGGCTCACTGCCGACAGCAGCGGGAATATCTACCAGATGTTAGGGAATGGCACCTTCGATGCTACGCTCGACGGCAACGGCTTTCCCAATCGAGGCGACTACGGCAACGCCATCGTGAAGCTTTCCACTGCAAGTGGCTTGAGTGTTGCAGATTACTTCACGATGTCAAATTCGATCCAAGAGAGCAACGCCGATCAGGATCTTGGATCAGGTGGCGCAATGCTTTTGCCGGATATGACCGACAGCCAGGGCGCGACCAGGCATCTGGTGGTCGGCGCGGGCAAGGATGGCCACATCTATCTGGCAGACCGCGACAATATGGGCAAGATTAATCTCAGCAGTCCCAGCGTGGATAACAATCCAAACCTTTATCAGGACTTAGGGGCTGTTTTGGGAGGAGTCTTCTCCATGCCGGCGTATTTTAACGGCAACCTTTACTATGCCTCAGTCAGCGGACGCCTTCGGGCCTTCCCGTTCAGCAATGCGCGTCTGGGCGCCTCGTCATCGCAGTCCTCTCACAGTTTTGGCTTTCCGGGGGCCACTCCCAGCATCTCTTCTAATGGCACAAGCAATGGCATCGTTTGGGCGACGGATTCGAATCTGTCAAGTCCTGCTGTGTTGCGCGCCTATGACGCCAACAATATGGCCACCGAACTTTATAACAGCACTCAAGCGCCAAGCGGCCGGGACAGCATCGGCAGCGGGAACAAGTACATTACCCCTACCATTGCCAACGGCAAGGTCTATGTGGGAACACAGAACAGCGTCGGCGTCTTCGGCGAGTTCTGAACTTGAAAACCGAAAACTCGAACTGCTTTCAACGGAATCCGCGTGATCCGTGAAATCCGCGGTGAGCTTTTGTTCTGAAAGCCGAGAACGACTCTGTTTCAAAGCTTAAAAAAGAATTTGCCTGTTGCCAGAATGCCGCAACCGGTATTTAATGATACGGGCGATTTTGCCCTCCAACAGAGTTTCAGATGTAACTCTAATTTTCCTCCAAGGAGAACACATGAAAAAACTACTCACAGTCGTGTGCGCGTTGGCCCTGAGCGCCAGTCTGGCATTGGCGCAGACCGGCGGCACAACGGGTTCAACCGGCACCACCGGCACCGATACCTCGACTACCACCACAACCGGCAAGAAGCACCACAAGGGGCATCACAAGGGTGGCAAGAAGGGCAAGAAGAGCA